>NZ_JAZKVY010000156.1:0-37857 GCF_036624925.1 Stenotrophomonas sp. A3_2 | reverse complement strand
GAGCAAAAGCCGCGCTTTGCCGGGCGGGGTGGGTTTGCAGGACACGCCGTAAACCCATCCATGGGGGCTCGATGGCGCCATCCATGGCGCCAACGGTCCTGCCCATCCACACCGCCCCACCTCTGACAGATTCCTGCGATCTGCCGGAATGGAACGGCCTGCTCTTGGTGGGTGTCGACCTTGGTCGACACGTAGATCCATGCCATGCATGGATGAATCACGATTGAAAAACGCTCAACCGACTTCGTACAGCTCCAGCGGCAGGCCATCCGGATCGGCGAAGAAGGTGAAGCGGCGGCCGGTGTATTCGTCCACGCGGATCGGTTCGCAGGCGACGCCATGCGCGGCCAGGCGCTGGATGAAGGGTTCCAGTACAGCCACCCGGAACGCGAGGTGGCGCAGGCCCTGGGCTTCCGGACGGCTGGGACGGGGCGGTGGCGAGGGGAAGGAGAACAGTTCCAGCTGGCCGCCGTCGGGTAGAGCCAGGTCCAGTTTCCAGGAATCGCGCGCAGCGCGGTGGTTCTCGGCCAGCACGCGCAGGCCGAGGATGCGCACGTAGAAGTCCTTCGAGCGTGCGTAGTCGCTGCAGATCAGTGCGGCGTGGTGGATGCCCAGCAGGGAGTCGGAACCGGTGTTCATTGCAGAGTGTCCAGCCAGCGCTGGGCGATCTTCTGCGCCAGCGGGTACGGTTCGGGATCGTTGCGGTTGGTCAGCACGATCACGGTCAGGTGCTTTTCCGGGTGGCGCACGATCACGTTGCGGAAGCCGATGCTCTCGCCGCTGTGCCATTGCACCGGGCCGTTCAGGCGCCAGCCGAAACCGTAATGCGGCACGTCCGGTTCCGATGTGGCCGTGGCCGGGCTGAACATCGCGCGGCGCGAAGCCTTCGACAGCAGCCGGTCGTCATACAGCGCGGCGTCCCAGCGGGCGAGATCGTCCAGCGAGGAATAGATGCCGCCATCGCCGAGCACGGCGCTGGTGGTGCTCTGGTCGGTGCGCTGCCAGCGGCCGTCGATCCGGCTGTAGCCAGAGGCGCGCGCGGCGACCGTGTCCACGCCGTCCTGGTGGGCCACGGTATGCGCCATGCCCAGCGGGCGGAAGATGCGTTGCTGCAGGAAGGTGGCGAAATCCTGGCCGGACGCGCGGCCGACGATCAGGGCCAGTAGCGCGTAGCCGCTGTTGCTGTAGCGGTACTGCGTGCCGGGTGCGAAATTCAGGCGGTCCTCGCGCGACAGCAGGGTCAGCACGTCGGCGTCATGCACCTGCCGCGTGTCAGCCGGGTCCATCAGGTCTTCGTAATCGAGCAGGCCGCTGGTGTGCGAGAGCAGTTGGCGGATCGTGATGGCCGCTGCAGCCGGCGGCAGTTCGGGCAGCCACTGTCGTGCAGGCTGATTCAACCCCAGCCGTCCATCCTCCACCAGCAGCAGCACCGCCGCAGCGGTGAACTGCTTGCTGACCGAGGCCAGCCGGAAGTTGCTGGCGGCAGTGACCGCAGTACCGTCCTCCACCACTGCCAGGCCGTAGCCACGGCGGAACACCGGCTGCCCGTCATGCAGCACCAGCACGGCGGCGCCGGGCACCCGGCCATCGTAGGCCTGCATCAGGCCGTCGATGCCCGCATCCGGTGGGGTCAGCACCGGCGCGGCGGAGCCCGCCACTGGCAGCAGGCCCAGCACGACGGCGAACAGGGCGACGGCAGGGCGCATGGCGGCTCCGGAGGGGTCAGGGTGAAGGGGCTGGTGTGGCGCTGGCGGGCTGCGCCATCCAGCGTTCCATCTTGCGGCCCAGCACGTCCAGCGGCATGGAGCCGTCCTTCAGCAGTTCGGCGTGGAAACGGCGCAGGTCAAAGGCGGCGCCCTGGCGTTCCTTGGCCTTGTCGCGCAGAGCGACGATGGTGGTCAGGCCCGCCACGTTGGACAGCGCCTGGCCGGGCTGGGCCATGATCCGCTCGACTTCGGCGTTGGCGTCGTCGCTGCTCATGTCCACGGTCTTCTGCAGGTAGGTGACGGCCTGCTGCTTGCTCCAGCCCTGTGCGTTCACGCCGGTGTCGGCCACCACGCGGGCGGCGCGCAGCAGGCGCGAATACAGGTAGCCGATGCGGTCGTAGGGATCGGTGTAGATGCCCAGGTTCTCACCCAGCGTTTCGGCATACAGGCCCCAGCCTTCGACGAAGGCGAGATCGCCACCGAGGCGGCGGAAGCGTGGCAGCTTGGCCAGTTCCTGCTGCAGGCCCAGCTGCACGTGGTGGCCGGGAATCGCTTCATGCAGGTACTGCACCGGCACGTTCCAGCGCTTGCGGGTGGGCAGGTCGCGGGTGTTCACGTACAACACGGCCGGTTGTCCGGCCGCGGACGGCTGATAGGCCGCTGCCGCGGCGGTGAGCGCACGCTCCGGTTCCACCGCACGGACGTCCAGTGCGGACTTCGGCAGCGTATCGAGCACCTGCGGCAGGCGTGCGTTGACCTGCTGCTGCACCTGGCGGTAGCGGTTGATCAATGCGTTGGCGTCACCGTACTGGAACTGGCGGTCGTTGCGCATGCTGCGCAGCAGCTTGGTCGGCGTGCCGCGCAGCTTGGCATCCTTCATCACGGTGGCAATCTGCGCCTGCAGCTCCTGCACGCGTTGCTCGCCCAGCGCGTGCAGTTGCGCGGCGTTCTGGTCGCTGGCGGTGGTCTGCACGATCAGGCTGGCGTACCAGGCCTGGCCATCGGGCAGCGCGCCCAGGCCGCTGCTGGTGCGCGTGGCCGGCAGGTATTCGGTGGCGATGAAGCCGCGCAGGGCGCGGTAGGCCGGCATGATGCGCAGCTCGATCATGCGCTTGTACTCGGCGCTGATGCGCGCCTTGTCCTCCGCCCCGATGGTGTTGGGCATGGTGCGGATCGGCGACCAGAAGATGCTCTCTTCGGCAGTCGGCTTGATCACCGCATCCAGCTGCGGCAGCACCTTCTCCATCAGGTCGCGGGGCTGCACCACGCCGGCCTTCATGCCCTGGCGCATGTTGTCGATGGCCTGGTCGAACAGCTCGGGAATGCCCAGCGAGCGGCGCGACCAGGTGTCGTAGTCCTGCACGGTGTTGAACGGCTGCGCGCCGGCACCTGAGCCGAGGATCGCCATGATGCTGCCGATGTTGTAGTACTGGCTGATCGGCATCATCCAGCTCGGGTAACGCTCGGCGGCCAGCGAGGCGCGCGCGTCGCGCACGAAGATCTCGTAGCTGAGCAGGTCCTGGCCCTGCAGGCCGTCGCTGCCGAGTTTTTCGACCTTGCCCAGCCACTGCGTGGTGAAGTCGTGCGATTGCTGGCGCCAGGCGGCGGACAGGATGTTGGGCAGCTGGTCGTTGTAGCGGGCCTCGCCCTGGAAGGTCGCCTGCAGTGGATTCAACCGCATCGAGGCATCCCAGTATTCGTCGTACAGGCGCTCCAGTTGCACCTGCTTGGGTACGGCCCGGGCCGGGGCGACCGGGCGGGGCGCGGCGCTGCGCGCCGAGCTGCCACGCGCCGGCGCGGTGGCGCGGGCGGGCCTGGCCTTGGGCTTGGCAGCCTGGCGGGTCTGCGCGGCGGCAGGGCGGCTGGCCTTTTTCTTCGCTGCTTCGGCCGACGGCACGGCACTGAACAGGAACAACGCGGCAATGGCGGCGGCCAGGGCGCGGGTGGGATGCGGCATCAGGAGCTTCCGTGGAACACAGACCGTGGAGCTTGCACGATCCGGCCGCGTACGGCCAGCGTGAAGGCGCAGTCAGCTTTTTGCCGCTGGGGCTTCAGTCAGCCGCAGCCGCGGCGCGCAGGGCGGCGGCCCTGTCGGCGCCCAGGTAGCGGGTGATCGCGCGCCGCATCAGGTACAGCAACGGGATCAATGCGATCGCAAAGCCCATCTTGTAGATGTAGTTGACGCTGCTGACGGCCAGGAACAGCGACGTCGGCCAGTGCTGCGGGCCGAGCACGAAGGCGATCCAGATCACCACGAAGCTGTCCACCACCTGGGAGATCGCGGTGGATCCGGTCGCACGCAGCCACACGTGGCGCTCGCCGGTGGCCTGGCGGATGCGATGGAACACGGCCACGTCGATCAGCTGGCCGAGCAGGAAGGCCACCAGCGAACCGGCGATGGTCCACATGCCCTGGCCGAACACGGCTGCGAACGCGGCCTGGTAATCGGGCACGCCGTGGCCATCCATCGACGTGACCCACCAGCTGGCCGGCGCCAGTGAAATGGCGGCGAAGGCGAACAGGAAGCCGTAGCCGATCAGCACCACCGCCAGCCACGAGATGAAGCGCACGCCGCGCTTGCCGAAAAACTCGTTGATCGTGTCGGTCATGATGAACACCACCGGCCACAGCAGGGTACCGGCGGTGAAGCTGAGCGAGCCGGTCTGGCCAAACAGGTTCCAGTTCAGCGGATCGATGCCCAGGGTGTCTTCCAGCGCGAAGATCTTCACCCCGATCAGCTCGGCCAGCACCGCGTTGCCGCAGAAGAACGCGGCCAGCACGATGAACAGCAGGACCGCGCGGTCCTGCAGCGGGCGCTCGATCGGCGCCGGTGTCATTCGGTGCGTTCGCCAGTGCGTTCGCCGGCGCGGGTGAACGGCACGCTGGACGGTGCCACGGCACCGCCGGAGATGATGAAGCTCATTGCCTGATCGACGGTCCAGTCGGTCGGGGTCAGCAGTTCCACCGGCACGATTTCCAGATAGCCCGAGGTCGGGTTCGGCGTGGTCGGTACATACACCGCGGCCAGCTCACGGTCGGTGCCGTGTTCCTTGATCACGCGGGTTACCAGGCCGACCGATTTCATGTCGCGATGCGGGAAGTCGATCAGCACCACGCGCTGGGTGCTGCCCGGTTCGGTCTGCAGCATGTCCAGCAGCTTCTTGGCGCTGTCGTAGATGATGCTGGCCAACGGAATACGCTTGATGACCGCGCCGACCCAGCGCAGCAGGCGCTGGCCGAGCACGCGGCGGCTGGCCACGCCCACCGCCAGGATCACCAGCAGGGTGGCCAGCAGGGCGATGGTGTCCTGGATCCACTCGGCGCGGACCCAGCCCAGATAGTGCGGGAAGCTGGTTGCGATCTGTTCGGACAGCGGCACCACCAGCGGGCTGGAAATACCCGACAGCAGCACGAACACGAACTTGACCACGACCCAGGTCAGCCAGATCGGCAGCAGGGTCAGCAGGCCGGTCAGGAACAGGCGCTGCAGGGAGGGGCGGGGGACCAGGGCGGGGGCTTCGAGCGACATGCGCGCATTGTAGCGGTCACGGCCGGTCGATTACGCTGGGGAATCGACTGCGGCAACGGCACATGGAAGGGAAGCTGTGTTGAAGATTCTGCGCGGACTGGGCTGGACCCTGGCAGGCCTGCTGGTGCTGGCCATCGTGGTGTGGTGCGCCTCGCGCATGTGGCCGGTGCCCGAATCGCGCCTGCAGGCGCAGCAGCGACTGGAAGCACGCCTGCCGGTGAGCGGCCGCAATGGATATGCACTGTTGTGGACGCTGCCGTTCGACGATCTGGATGCCCAGCAGCGCGAGCAGGCGCTGGCCGAGGATGTACGGCGCTGGGAAGCCGATGCACATGGCGGAAGCAGCGGCCGGACACACCTGGTAGCCAACCATGCCGAGCTGCACTCGCGGCCCGGGGCCAGTTGCGGGCCGGCCGCCAGCGGCTGTCTCGCCCAGGTCCGCGCGGACCCGCAACGCTTCGTGGAGGCCCACGCCGGGCACCAGCAGTTGCATGCGCGGCTGGATCAGCTGGCCGACGCCCACTACTTCGCGTCGCCGTTCCCTCCGAAGGGCGAGGGCATTCTGGTCCCGTTGCCGGCCTATGGCGTAGTGATGGACGCCACCAGTGCACGCGCGCTGGCCTATGTGCAGGGTGACATTGACGGTGCCCTGCGTGGTGCCTGCCGTGGCCTGCAGCTGGGCCGGCGGCTGGTGCCCGGCAGCAGTTATCTGGTCGAGAGCATCATCGGTGCCAGCCTGGTGCAGGCCAATGCCCAGCTGCTGGCCGACATGCTGGTTGAACTGCCTGCCGACCACCCCCTGCCGGCCGAGTGCGAACAGGCCATGCAGCCGTTGCGGGCCGAGGAACAGAGCCTGTGCCGTGCTATGCAGGGCGAGTACGCGATGAGCCGGGCGGCGATCGAGTCCTCGTCCCGGGAATTTGGTGGCGTCCTGGTGCTTGACCGGCGCAGCACGTTGGCGCGCGTGGCCGGCAATCTTGGCTGGGCCTGTGGCGCAGCCGCCACGGCCGCGCTGGAGGCCGATCGGCCGCTGCCGTTACAAGCGCCGCCGCAGCGGGATTTCGGTTGCCTGTCCAATGTGATGGGGTGCGTGCTGACCGAGATTGCCGCGCCCGTCTATCCTGCGTATTCGTCACGGTCCCAGGACGCGGCGGCGATGCTGCGCCTGCTTGGCGCCCAGCGCTGGTTGCGGCAGCAGGCGCAAGACCCGGCTGAGGCGCTGCAGCGGTTGCCTGCGCAGTTCCGGTCGCCGGTGCGGTCGCCGCGGCTGTCCGTCGATGGCCGCCATCTGCTGGTGCCGCGTCGTTCTCCAGCGCGCAGCGCTGATGAGAACCCGTGGCTGACGGTACCGCTGCAGGCGGAGCCAGCTTCGGCTGCGTTGGCGCGCGATTGAGGCGCGCTCAGCGTGCGTGTGGCTTCAACCGCAGGTAGACCTGCTTGCGCACCTGGGCGACCACTTCGCCGCTCTCATCGACCACGTCGTTGCTGAACCAGCGCAGCACCTTCTCACCACTGGCTGCTTCCGTGCGCAGTTCATCCAGCAGCGCGTCGTCGATGCGGAATGACGTGCGTACGGTGCCGCGGCCGGGCTTGAGGAAGTCGATGGCGCCTGCTCGGTCCCACACGTAGTAGTCGCGCCCGAGGATGTGCAGCAGGCCCAGCATCCAGAATGGATCGGTCATCGCGAACAGGCTGCCGCCAAAGTGCGTGCCGACGTAGTTGCGGTTCCATGGCCGCAGGCGCAGCTCGACATCTATCTGCCGGTAGTCCGGCGTGATGCGGGTGACATGGATGCCGGTGAACAGGAACGGTGGCCAGAGATTGATACCGAAGCGGAACAGGTGGGCGTTCATGCGGGTGCGGGTGCGGGGACGCAGGGCGAGGCGCCCAGTCTAGCCATTCGCATGCGTATGTTGCACCCCGGCGGCGGCGAGGGTCACGCCTTGTCGTCGATCACATACCCGTCGCGGCCGTTGGCCTTGGCCTGGTACAACGCGGCGTCGGCGCCTTCGACGAAATGATGCGGTTGCAGCGTGCCGTCAGGCACGCGGGTGAACACGCCGATGGTGAGGGTGACGGCACCGTCGCTGCCATCACCGGGGGCCGGCAGTGCACGCACGCAGGCGATCAGGTCCTCGATGACCTGGCGTGCGCCTTCGGCCGGGGTATCCGGCAGCACCAGTGCGAACTCATCGCCACCGTAGCGCGCGGCCATGTCGCGTGGGCGCCGAGCATGCGCACCGATCAGCCGTGCAACATCGCGCAGCACGCGGTCGCCGACCTGATGCCCGTGGCGGTCGTTGTGGCGCTTGAAATGGTCGACGTCGATCAGTGCCAGGCTCAAGGACCTGCCACTGCGGCGCGCGGCATCGCATTCCTGCTGCAGTGACTGCTCGAAACGCAGGCGATTGCCGAGGCCGGTCAGCGCATCACGGTTGGCCTGGCGGTGCCAGGCCGAGATCCGCCAGATCGCCCAGGACAGCAACACCAGCAGGATGCCCAGCATTGCGCTTGCCGGTGCCCACCACAGGTCACCGGCACGCAACAGCAACCAGCTCAGCAGCGGTGGAAGCGGCAGCGAGCACAGTGCGGCAAGCCATGGCAGGCGCAGGCCGAGCAGGAGCACGCACAACGCGGCCAGCACGCCGCTGATGGCGTGCTGCCAGAGGCGTGGCAGCAGATCGATCTGCTTGTGCTGCAGCAGCATCGACGCGATGTTGGCCTGGTATTCGCTGCCGCTCATCCAGTACTCGCGGGTGGTCGGGGTCAACAGCCGCGGTGCGATGCCGCTGGCCGTCATGCCCACCACGATGCGGCGGCCATGCAGCATCGCCGTGTCCACGTGACCATCAAGTACGTCGGCATAGGACACCTGCGGCAGGCGCTCGGGCGGCCCCGCATAGCGCACGCGCACGTAGTCGTCGCGTCGCCACTGATAGGGCGAACCGATCTGCGGATCGGGATCGGGCAGGCCGTGCACCGTGCCCGGCGGCAGGTCGGCCAGCGCCAGGCCCAATGCCGGCCAATGGGCCTTGCCGATGCCCGCATGCAGATACACACCGCGCGCGACGCCATCGCCGTCCACTTCCACATCGGTATGGCCGATTGCCGCAGCACTGCTCGCGATCTGCGGAATCGGCAGCATTTCCTCGGCCATGCGGTCGCCGGCGGCCGGCGCCGCCAGCACTGGCAGCACCACCCGGCCACTGCGGCGGATCGCTGTGGCCAGTTCATCGTCCTGCTGGCTGTCGTGTCGATCCGGCTCAGACAGCATCAGGTCCAGTGCGATGCGCTCGGCGCCGGCGTCGGTCAGCCGGTCCAGCAGGCGCGCATGGACCGAACGGGGCCAGGGCCATTGGCCGATGCGCTGCAGGCTGCCCTCGTCGATGGCCACGATCAGCACGCTGGGGTCGGGGCGGTACTCCCAATTCCCAACCATGGCGTCATAGGCGGCTTCGTCCTGGCGCCACAGCCACTGGCCGTGGCTGGCGATCACCGTCAGCACGCCGGCCAGCAGTGCCAGCAGAATCCGCTTCGACCACGGCAGCGGCGAGCGCCTCATAACAACAGCAACAGCAGCAGGGCGCCGCCACCAGCGCCGTAGCACAGACGGCAAGGCAGCTTGATCTGCTGGGCCGGCGAGTACTCGCCCGCATGCCCGTCGTCGTCGATGTACTGCACGCGCACATGCAGGGTGCCGCTCCACGGCTGCTTGAAGCTGACCTGCGGCTCGCTTACGGTCTGGTCGACCAGGGGTGCCCGGAAGTCGCCTCGACGGTCCACCTGCACCCGGTACCGCTGGCCTTCGCTGCCGGCCTGCCAGCGGAGGGTCAGTTCGCCACGCGTGACCTCAGGCGGCTGCAGGGCCGGGTCGACCGGTTCATTGCTCAGTTGCAGGGGCAGGGCCTGGCCATAGCGGCCCTGGTGGCCGTTGCCATCGCGCGAGGCCACCCGCCAGAAGTACTGGCCGGGCGGCAGCGGCTGCGCCAGGCGCAGGTCGGTGCCCGGGGTGCTTTGTTCCTGCAGCGGTTGCTCGAAGTTCGGCTCGGCGGCAATCTGCAGCACGCTGCTGCGCGCACCGGGCGCCTGGCTCCAACGGAAGCGCGGTCGGTCGCTGTTGATGGTCTGCCCGTGCAGCGGGGCCACCGTCAGTGGCGGCGGGGGCTGGTCGCCGAGTTCGAAATCGGCGCTGGCGTCGAGGCCTTCCACACCCTGCGCATCCACGGCGCGCAACAGGATGCGCAACTGGCCGGGGGGCAGGTCGCCGATCGCCAGCCGGGTATCGGTGGTGGTGGCGGTAAACAGCAGGATTTCCGGCGTTGCCGACAGCACCACTTCAACGCGGTAGCGGGCGGCGCCGTCGACGGGGTCCCAGGCGAGGAGGGCCGGCAAGGGCGCCAGGCGCATGCCGTCGCTGCGCAGCTGCGGTGCTGGAAGAAGCGCGGAGACAGCATCCGGCGCCGTATCGGCGCTGCTGCTGAGGCTGGCCTGTCCAGGCTGGACCAGGCGCTTGCCGTGGATGTTGCCGACCTGCACCTTGCCCTGCAGCACTTCGGTGGCAGCCACGTGGCCGGCGTCACCGGCGCTGACCCGGAATACGGTACCGCGTACGCTGCTGGTCGCCGTAGGTGCATCGATGATGTAGCGCGAGGCGGGGCCACGGGCAGGCGTCACCCGGTTGCTGGCGCGGCCCTGCTGGAGGCGCACGCGGGTATCGACCATGCCGGTGTGGCCGTAACGGCTGAGCTGGTCCAGGCGCAGCCGGGAATGCTCGCGCAGCTGCAGGCGGGAAGCGTCGGCGAATTCAAGCGTGACGCTGGAGTCGCCCTCGGTCTGCACCGTGTCACCGATGCGAAGCTGTTCCCCGGCCAGTAGCGCGCGTGTGGCGCTGCCATCGGCGCCGGACAGTTCGACCTTGCCCCTTACCGACAGCACGCGGGCGGGGGCTGGTTCGATGCGCAGCCAGCTGATCGGGAAGCGCAGCAGCTGCCCCGGCGGCAGCTGGTAGGGGTTGTCGATGCGGTTGTGCTGTTGCAGCTGCTGCCAGCGTACCGAGGGCTTGAGATACAGGCCACCCAGGTCCCACAGGGTATCGCCGGGACGGACCCGGTAGTTCCAGTCCTGGGCCGCGGCAATGGCCGGCAGGAAGAGAAGAGCGCAGAGCAGCGCGCCCTGGAAGCGCATGGCGAACGACAGCGAGCGGACGAAGGTCACAGTTTGCAATCCCGGCAATGCGGGGGCGCAGCTGCAAGACCCCATGGCCCCGACCTCATCCCCCCGAACGGATCGTGGCGGCCGCACGGCCGCCATCCAGTGCATTATTGCCCGCGTTCAGTGCAGGGATTCTGAACGAGGACGGCTCCCGTTCAGAACAGCAGCGAGGCCATCCGGCGACGGTACTGGCCGACCAGGTCGTCGTCGGAGATCACATTGAAGGCGTCGATCAGGGCCTTGCGCGGCAGCCCTTCCTCGAACGTGCGGTCGATCCGCAGCATTTCCAGGAACTGGGCCAACGCAGCTTCGTCATGGCCCCCGAGCAACAGTTGCACGCCGCGCAGATGGCGGGCCTTGAGGTCCTTGCCATCGGCGGCGATGCGGGCGTCCAGCACTTCAGCGGCCGGGGCATCCTTCAGCGCGGCGGCGAAGGCCAGGCGGGCGCGGGCACGCACGGCGCGGTCGTCGGTGGCCAGATTGGCGGGCAGGCCGTCGATCAGGGTGCCGGCTTCGTCCACGCCACCGATCTGCAGCAGGGCCAGGGCCAGGTCGAGCTTCAGTTCGTCCTTGTCCGGCTCGGCGGCGATCTGGGCACGCAGCACATCGACCTGCGCCTGCGGGTCCAGCGGGGCGTCATCTTCGGGCGCGGCGTCGCCGACATCGGCCGGCACGATGCCGTGCTGGGCCAGGAACTCACGCAGCTGGCCTTCCGGAATCGCGCCCGGGAAGCCATCCACCAGCTGGCCGCCCTTGACCAGGAACACGGTCGGCACCGAGCGGATCTGGAAGGCCGCTGCGATCTGCTGTTCCTTGTCGACATCGACCTTGGCCAGTTCGAAGGCGCCGTTGTACTCGGCGGCCAGTTTTTCCAGCATTGGGCCCAGGGTCTTGCACGGCCCGCACCAGGTGGCCCAGAAGTCGACCAGCACCGGCGTCTGCAGCGACTTCTGCAGGACTTCGGCCTCGAAGGTCGCAGTGGTGGCGTCGAATACGTAGGTCGTCTCGGTCATGGGGGAGGCATCGTTTGGCGTCTGGAGTCCGATTCTATGGTGACGATCGATGCCGGTCTCAACCCGGGTTGTGGTAAATGCCTGACAATGCAGTCTTCCTCTCGCCGTACTTTCCGGAGTCTGCATGTCGTCCCTGTCACCGTTGCTGCGCCTGCCTGGCCTGGTCGCCGCGCTGCTGTTTGTACTGGCGGTGATCGGTTTCGGCGCCGGCCTGGACGGCTACGCACAAGCCCGTCATCCGGTGGCACTGCTGGGCGCGCAGGGGGTGCCGCATGCGCTGGCCTTCAATCTGCTGGGCTTCGTGCTGCCGGGCCTGCTGGCGGCGATCGTGGCCGAGTGCCTGCGCCGCGGGCTGCCGGCAACCGCCGGCTGGGCGCCACGGGTGGGCAGCCAGATGCTGCTGCTGGCCGGGTTGGCCTTCGCCGCGATGGGGTTGCTGCCGCTGGATGTGGATGACCTGCACGGGCCGGCCAGCCAACTGCATGCCAGCGCCTGGATGATCTGGGTGCTGGGTTTTGTCGCCGGAACCCTGCTGCTGGCCGTATCCGGTCTGCGCCAGGTGCATGGCCGCGCGCTGGGCGTACTGGCGCTGGGCTGCGGCATGCTGGCCGCGCTGGCCGCGTTTGCCCTGCAGGGCGTACTGCCGGCGCCGCTGGCACAACGGCTGGCGTTTGCGTGCTGGGCAGTCTGGCTGGGGGCGGCCCTGCCGCTGTCGCGCCCACGCTGAGACGCCTCCCGGGGCGTCGCGGCGCCTGCCTCCGGCGGGCAGGATTGGAGACGTTTGCCGCACTGCGGTACGCTGTACCGCTTTGCCGCCGCATCCGCGTGTTCCATGACCAGCGCTGAAACCAACGCCTACGACCCGCAGCAGGTTGAATCCGCCGCCCAGCAATACTGGGACGCTACCCGTGCCTTCGAGGTCGACGAGACTTCGGACAAGCCGAAGTACTACTGCCTGTCGATGCTTCCGTACCCGTCCGGTGCGCTGCACATGGGCCACGTGCGCAATTACACGATTGGCGACGTGATCAGCCGCTACAAGCGCATGACCGGCCACAACGTGCTGCAGCCGATGGGCTGGGACGCGTTCGGCCTGCCGGCGGAAAACGCCGCGATCAAGAACAAGACCGCGCCGGCGGCGTGGACCTACAAGAACATCGACCACATGCGCAGCCAGCTGAAGTCGCTGGGCTACGCCATCGACTGGTCGCGCGAGTTCGCCACCTGCCGCCCGGACTATTACGTCCACGAGCAGCGCATGTTCACCCGCCTGATGCGCAAGGGCCTGGCCTATCGCCGCAATGCGGTGGTGAACTGGGACCCGGTCGACCAGACCGTGCTGGCCAACGAGCAGGTCATCGACGGCCGCGGCTGGCGCTCGGGTGCCCTGGTCGAGAAGCGCGAGATCCCGCAGTGGTTCCTGCGCATCACCGACTATGCCCAGGAGCTGCTGGATGGCCTGGACGAGCTGGACGGCTGGCCGGAATCGGTCAAGACCATGCAGCGTAACTGGATCGGCCGTTCCGAAGGCCTGGAAATCCAGTTCGACGTGCGCGATGTCGACGGCAGCGCGCTGGACCCGCTGCGTGTGTTCACCACCCGCCCGGACACGGTGATGGGCGTGACCTTCGTGTCGATTGCCGCCGAACACCCGCTGGCGCTGCACGCGGCGAAGAACAATCCGGAACTGGCCGCGCTGCTGGTCGACCTGAAGCAGGGGGGGGTGTCCGAAGCCGAGCTGGAAACCCAGGAAAAGCGCGGCATGGATACCGGCCTGCGCGCGCTGCACCCGGTGACCGGCGAGCCGGTCCCGGTGTGGGTCGCCAACTTCGTGCTGATGGGCTACGGCACCGGCGCGGTGATGGCGGTGCCGGGCCATGACCAGCGCGACAATGAAGTGGCCAACAAGTACGGGCTGCCGATCAAGCAGGTCATCGCGCTGAAGGATCCGCGCACCGACGAAGAGCGCACCTGGGACGGCAGCCGCTGGCAGGACTGGTACAGCGACAAGAGCCGTGCCTTCGAGCTGGTCAACTCGGCCGAATTCGACGGCCTGGACTTCCAGGGCGCGTTCGAAGCGCTGGCCGAACGCTTCGAGCGCAAGGCCCAGGGCCAGCGCCGCGTCAACTACCGCCTGCGCGACTGGGGCGTGAGCCGCCAGCGCTACTGGGGCTGCCCGATTCCGGTGATCTACTGCGCCAAGTGCGGCGCGGTGCCGGTGCCGGAAGAACAACTGCCGGTGGTGCTGCCGGAGGACGTGGCGTTCTCGGGTACCGGTTCGCCGATCAAGACCGACCCGGAATGGCGCAAGACCACCTGCCCGGACTGCGGCGGTGCGGCCGAGCGCGAGACCGATACCTTCGACACCTTCATGGAGTCGAGCTGGTATTACGCCCGCTACACCTCGCCGGGTGCCCGTGACGCTGTCGACAAGCGCGGCAACTACTGGCTGCCGGTGGACCAGTACATCGGTGGCATCGAGCACGCGATCCTGCACCTGATGTATTTCCGCTTCTACCACAAGCTGCTGCGCGACGCGCGGATGGTGGACAGCAACGAACCGGCGCGCAACCTGCTGTGCCAGGGCATGGTGATCGCCGAAACCTATTACCGCCCGAACCCGGACGGCTCGAAGGACTGGATCAATCCGGCCGATGTGGAAGTGCAGCGCGACGAGCGCGGCCGCATCACCGGCGCCACCCTGATCGCCGACGGCCAGCCGGTGGTGGTCGGTGGCACCGAGAAGATGTCCAAGTCGAAGAACAACGGCGTGGACCCGCAGGCGATGGTCGGCAAGTACGGCGCCGACACCGTGCGCCTGTTCTCGATGTTCGCCGCGCCGCCGGAGCAGTCGCTGGAGTGGAACGAGGCCGGCGTGGACGGGATGGCCCGCTTCCTGCGCCGCCTCTGGGCCCAGGTGCAGAAGCATGCCGCCGACGGCGCCGCCCCGGCGCTGGATGTTGCAGCACTGGACGCCAACCAGAAGGCGCTGCGCCGCAAGACCCACGAAACCATCGGCAAGGTCGGTGACGACTACGGCCGCCGCCACAGCTTCAACACCGCGATCGCTGCGGTGATGGAGTTGATGAACGCACTGGCCAAGTTCGAGGACGGCAGTGAGCAGGGCCGTGCGGTGCGCCAGGAAGCGCTGCAGGCCATCGTGCTGCTGCTGAACCCGATCACCCCGCATGCCAGCCACGCCCTGTGGCAGGTGCTGGGTCACGCGGAGACGCTGCTGGAAGACCAGCCGTTCCCGCAGGCCGATGCCAGTGCGCTGGTGCGCGACGCGCTGACCCTGGCGGTGCAGGTCAACGGCAAGCTGCGTGGCACCATCGACGTGGCGGCCGACGCCGCGCGCGAGCAGGTGGAGGCACTGGCGCTGGCCGAGCCCAACGCGGCCAAGTTCCTGGAAGGCCTGACGGTGCGCAAGATCATCATCGTGCCCGGCAAGATCGTGAACATCGTCGCCGCCTGATGTACCCCGCACCGGCCACCCGTATGGTGGCCGGTGCCATTCCGGTGCAGGGCCAGGCGTCTGATGGCCCTGCATTCACGCGGCTTCGGGCACGCTGTGTGTTGCCGTGATCGCCCGGCTCCGCCAGACTGTCTCCATGACCCGAATCCTGCTTGCCCTCGTTCTTGTCCTCGGCCTTGCCGGCTGCGGCTTCCATCTGCGCAACAAGCTGATGCTGCCCACCGACACCGCCCCGGTGAAGGTGGTATCCACCGCCCCGTACAGTGAACTGGTCAAGCTGCTCAACCGCAGCCTGCTGGCTTCCGGTGCCAGGCTGGCTGATGAGGACAGCAACGAACCCAGTACCCAGCTGCAGGTGCTGTCCGAACGCTGGGGCGACCTGCCGATCGCCATCGACTCGCAGGGCCGTGCGCAGGAATACAGCCTGCGCTACGCGGTGATCTTCATTTTCCGTCGCGAAGACGGCAGCGAGCTGGTGCCGCAGCAGGTGATCGAGCTCTCGCGTGACTACGTGTCGCCACCGACCGACGCCACCGGTACCACCACCGAACGCGAGATCCTGGCCAACGAGCTGCGCCGGGAAATGTCCGCCTCGATCATCCGCCGCATCGACAGCGTGGTGCGTGCCGAGCTCGAGAAGGGCGGCAGCCTGTCGGCGCCGAAAGCCAAGCCGATTGAAGGCGCGGTACCGGCCGAGCCGGTCCCCGCAGCCAAGCACTGAGCCGCGGCCATGGAACTGCGTCCGGAGCAGCTGGCCAGCCAGGGCGCTGATACCGCGCTGGCGCCGGTCTACCTGATTGCCGGCCCGGAAACCCTGCGTGTGCTGGAGGCAGCTGACGCCATCCGCGCACGCGCACGCGCCGCCGGCATCGGCGAACGTGAAGTGTTCGACGCCGATGGCCGTGATTTCGACTGGAACCAGCTCGACGCCAGCTTCAACGCGCCCAGCCTGTTCAGTGCCCGCCGCCTGGTTGAGGTGCGCCTGCCCAGCGGCAAGCCTGGCAAGGACGGGGCTGAAGTGATCAGCCAGTTCTGTGCCAACCCGGCGCCGGACGTGGTGCTGATGATCACCGCAAGTGAATGGAGCAAGGCCCACCAGGGCAAGTGGGCCGAAGCGATCAACCGCATCGGCGTGCTGGCGGTGGCCTGGGCGGTCAAGCCGCATGAATTGCCGGACTGGATCGAGCGCCGCCTGCGTGGCAAGGGACTGCGTGCCGATCCTGCCGCCGTGCAGCGCCTGGCCGAGCGGGTGGAAGGCAATCTGCTGGCTGCTGCCCAGGAAATCGACAAGCTGGCGTTGCTGGCCGATGGCCAGCCGCTGGACGTGGAGCGCATGGAGTCGCTGGTGGCCGATGCCGCCCGCTATGACGTGTTCCGGCTGGTGGAAGCGGCCTTTTCCGGCCAACCGCCGGCGGTGCTGCGCATGCTTGCCGGACTGCGCGGCGAGGGCGAGGCGGTGGCTGCGCTGATGCCGATGGTGATCCGCGAGCTGCTGGCGGGCGCTGGCCTGGCCCGGGTGCAGGCCCGTGGCGGCAACCTGGCGGCTGAAATGAAATCGCGCGGTATCTGGGAATCGCGGCAGGCCCCGTACAAGCGCGCGCTGCAGCGGCATCCGGAAAGCAAGCGTTGGGAACGCTTCGTGGCCGAAGCCGGGCTGGTTGACCGCATCGCCAAGGGCCGCGCCGAGGGTGATGCCTGGCTGGCGCTGGAGCGCCTGCTGGTGGTGGTGGCCGAACCGCGTGCCGTGCGCCTGTTGGCGCGGGCCTGAGCAATGAGCCTGCGGATCTATTACGGGGGCACCTTCGATCCGGTGCACCTGGGGCACCTGGCGATCGCGCGTGCGGCCCGTGATGAACTGCAGGTCGCCGTGCGCCTGCTGCCGGCCGCCGATCCGCCGCACCGCGCGGTGCCCGGTGCCACCGCTGAGCAGCGCTGCACGATGTTGTCGCTGGCCATCGGCGACGAGCCGGGGCTGTTGTTGGACCGCCGCGAACTGGATCGTGCCGCCCGCTGCCCCGGTCGTCCGTCGTACACCGTCGACACCCTGCGCGAGCTGCGTGGCGAGCTGGGCCCGAGCCGGCCGCTGGCCTGGCTGGTGGGCGCCGACAGCCTGCTGGGCCTGTCCGGCTGGCACGAATGGGAGGCCCTGTTCGACCTGGCCCACTTCGTGGTGGCCGAACGGCCGGGCAGTCCGTTGCAGGCGTCGATCGATGGCGAGCTGGGGCGTGCCCTGCAAGGGCGCTGGGCCGACAATGAGCAGGCCCTGTTCGCCAGCCCGGCCGGGCGCGTCCTGCGCCTGCACCACCCGCTGCGCGAGGAATCAGCCAGCGCCGTGCGCTCGCAGATTGCCGCTGGCGGCCCCTGGCGCGCACTGCTGCCACCGGCCGTGGCCGACTATGTCGCTGCACACGGGCTGTACCGCCCGGCCACGGCGTGAATGGCGCGGCCGCGCCATCCCCGTATAATCGCCCCCACGTTTATCGAGTCGATCCACTTTGAGCAACCAGACCCAGCCCCAGACCATCAAGGTCGATCTTCCCAGCCCGCCGCCGTCCGTGCCGGAACTGCTGGCCAGCGTCCGCCAAGCCACCGAAGACCTGAAGGCCAAGGACCTGGTCGAGATCGACGTGCGCGGCCGGTCCAGCGTTGCCGATTACATGATCGTCGTTTCGGGCACCTCGACCCGCCACGTCAAGTCGATTGCCGATGAAGTCGTGCGCTTCGCCAAGAACCTGGACGTGATGCCACTGGGCGTGGAAGGCGAGCGCGAGGCCGAGTGGGTGCTGGTCGACCTGGGCGACGTGATCGTCCACGTGATGCTGCCGCGCGTGCGTGAGTTCTACGCCCTCGAGCGCCTGTGGACCGTCGGCGACCAGCCGCCGTCCAGCGACGACGAAGTGGCCTGAGCCACACGATGATGCATCCCTTCGACGGCGCCGATGGCGCCGTCGACGTTTTGGAGGACCGCTGATGAAAGCCCGCCTGATCGCCACCGGTGAACGCGCCCCCAGCTGGGTCGCGCAGGGCTTCGCCGAGTACCAGAAGCGGCTGTCGCACTGGCTGCCGTTCGAGCTGGTCGAAATCGAGCCTGGCCTGCGCGGCAAGGGCCGCGATCCGCGCCGCGCCACGGAGGATGAAGGCAGGCGGGTAATCGCTGCGCTGCCGAAGAACGCTTATGTGGTGGCGCTGGATGTGCCGGGCCGCCAGCTCAGCTCCGAACAGCTGGCACAACGCCTGGAGCATTGGCGCGGGCAGGGCAGGGACCTGGCGTTCCTGATCGGTGGCCCGGAAGGGCATTCGCCGGAAGTATTCGCGTTGGCCGATGAGAAGTGGTCGATTGGACCATTGACGCTGCCGCACATGCTGGTGCGGCTGGTGGTGGCCGAGCAGCTGTATCGGGCTGCCGCAATGATCGCCAATCACCCCTACCATCGCGCGTGAAGAATGGTTATACTAGTCGTCTGCCCGAATAGCTCAGCCGGTTAGAGCACTTGACTGTTAATCAGGGGGTCGTTGGTTCGAGTCCAACTTCGGGCGCCACCTTGAGAAACCTGCATCGCAAGATGCAGGTTTTTTTTTCGTGTTGTAGAACCGAGGCCATGCTCGGCTGCATCCTCGAAGCCGGGCATGGGCTCGGCGCTACAGCGTAATCAGGCCCTTCCAGAACGCGACCAGCGTGGCGATCGCCACCGCCAGGATCGCGCCGAACAGCACCCATTCCCAACGCGTGAATACCAGCTCGCCGCGCTGGCGCCGGGCCAGTGCGAACAGCACCACGCCGGGCACGTACAGCAACACCGACAACAGCAGGTTGTCGAGGCCGCCGGCATACACCAGCCAAAGCGCGTACGCACTGGCCAGCAGCGCAACCGCGAAATCACGCCAGCGCACACTGGGCTCATCGGCGTAGGCCTGCCCGCGCCAGGCCAGCTGCACGCCGAATGCCGTGGACAGGAAGTAGGGCACCAGGCTCATCGACGCAGCGAGCAGCACCAGCCCGGTGTAGCTGCCCGAACTGACCAGCACCAGCAGCAGGAACAACTGGATCAGGCCATTGCTCAACCACAGTGCATTGGCCGGCACACCACGCGCGTTCTCGCGGCCGAGGAAGGCGGGCATGGTGCCGTCGCCCGCGGCGGCATAGAGCACTTCGGCGCACAGCAGCACCCAGGCCAGCAATGCACCGAGGACGGAGATGATCGAACCGATGATGATCACCGTCGCGCCCCATTCGCCGACGATGGCGCGCAGCACATAGGCCATCGACGGATTGGGCAGCCCGGCCAGTTCGGCCTGCGACAGCACGCCCATCGACAGCAGGCTGACCAGCACCAGCAGCAGCCAGACCCCCAGGAAACCGATCACCGTGGCGCGGCCAACGTCGGCGCGGCGCGCCGCACGCCGTGAATAGATGCTGGCGCCCTCGATGCCGATGAATACCCACACGGTCACCAGCATCATGCCGCGCAGCTGCTGGCCGAGATCGCCGAGCGCGGGCGTGCCAAGGAAATCGGCACGGAACACCTCCATGCGGAACGCACCTGCTGCCAGGATCAGGAACAGCGTGATCGGCAGCAGCTTGGCCACCGTCACCAGGCCATTGACAATGGCCGCCGTACGCAGGCCACGCAGCACCAGCAGGTGCACGGTCCACAGCAGCACTGACGACGCCGCCACGGCGGCAGGCGTGTTGCCTTCGCCGAACACTGGCAGGAAATGGCCGAGGCCGCTGAAGATCAGCACGAAGAAGCTGGCATTGCCAAGCACCGAGGCGACCCAGTAGCCCCAGGCCGCAGAGAACCCGATGTAGTTGCCGAAGCCCTCACGCGCGTATGCGTAGATGCCGGTATCAAGATCCGGCCGGCGGTTGGCCAGGGCCTGGAACACGAAGGCCAGCATCAGCATGCCGGCGCCACTGACCGCCCAGCCGATCAGCGCGGCGGCCGGCCCGGCGCTGCGCGCCACGTTCTGCGGCAATGAGAAGATGCCGGCGCCTACCATCGAGCCAACTACCAGTGCAGTCAACGCGGGCAGGCCCAGGCGTTGCGATGTCGTGGCCATGGTGATCCCCTGCGGCGGTAGTGCCGCTTGCACACGGTAGCCACGTGCCTGTGAACGTGCATGCAAGGCGTGCAACGACGAAGGCCCGGGCTGCTGCCCGGGCCTCCGAAGTTGATGCGTTGAACGGTATTACTTGAAGGTGTACTTGGCGCCGACGGTGAAGTAGCGACCGATGGCGCCGCTGAAGTGCAGCGGGTTGTAGTTCACGCCACCGTAGGTGGTCGGATCGAGCGGAGCAATGCGATCGAACACGTTCTGCACCGAGGCGTTCAGTTCGAAGGCTTCGGTGATGTTCCAGCGGCCGGACAGATCGAAGGTGGTGAACGAGGAGATCTTGGTGACGTCGGTACCGTCGGCGTAGGAGAACTGGTACGAACCCTCCGGACCACGGAAATCCTTGTTGTCCATCTTGGAGATGTAGTTGGCGACGCCGCTCACGCTCCACGGCCCCTGACGCCAGGTGGTACCGAAGTTGATCCGATCCTTTGGCGTACCGATGCAGTTGGTCACGTCGCAGTTGCCGTGGGTGCCTGCATAGTCGAAGGTCTCGTCGGAGTCGGTGCGCTCGTACTTCAGCACATGGCTCCACTGCAGGTCCATTTCCAGCTGGCCCGGGCCGATATCGAAGGTCTGGCGGATATCGGTATCGATACCGCGCACGCGCGTGGATGCCGCATTGATGTACGCGGTGTTGACCGCCAGGATGCTGCCGGTGCCAGCGATGCCGTTGATCAGGTCGATGTCACGCAGCACGTTGCCGGCGGCGATGGCATCGGCCGTGGAGCCTTGGGCGATTTCGTTGGTGCGCTTGATCTGCCAGGCATCCACGGTCATCGAAGTGGTGGAGGTCGGCTGCAGCACGATGCCCACCGAGTAGCTCTTGGACTCTTCCGGCTTCAGGTCCTTGTTGGGGCGGGTGATGATCGCGACCGGGCGCGAGCTGCAGTTGGTGCCGACATCGGCCGGCGGGCTGACGGCGCAGCGCACCGGATCGCGGGCGTTGGAGAAGGCGGCCAGGCCACCATCGCCGTTCTCGGCCGGGTTGGGGGCGCGGAAGCCTTCGGCGTAGCTGGCACGCAGAGCGATCCAGTCGGCTGGGGTCCACTTGATGCCCAGCTTCGGCGTGGCCTTGCCTTCGCCGCTTTCGTACTTGTCGTAACGCAGCGCGCCGGAAAGTTCCAGTTGCTCCAGCACCGGTGCCGACAGTTCGACGTAGCCGGCGTAGACATTCTGCGTACCGTCATAGGCCGAATAGCCCAGGCCGATGATGTCACCCTGGTCGGTGTAAGTCTGCGGGGTCAGGCTGTTGCTGGTCTTGCGCCACTCGGTACCGATTGCCAGGCCCAGCGGACCACCTTTCAAGTCCATCAGGCTGCGCGACACGGTGAAGTCGAACATGTCCAGGCTGGACTTGGCGCGTGCGCTGATGGTCGGCGAGATGTAGTCGTACAGCGCCTGCGAGTTGAGGTTGGCATTGTCGCCAATACGCCACACGCCGCCGGCACAGTTCGGGTTGCCCAGCGCGCACTGTACAGCGCTGTAGCGCAGGAACCCGGTGCGCTTGTTCACCAGATCGGTACCGGAGTGCAGGTAGGCGGTGTCGTAGCTCCAGTCACCCCAGTTGCCCTTGACGCCGACCAGGAAGCGGTTGAACTCATTGGTGTTGTTGGTCACGCGCGGGCCGACATCCCAGGCCGAGTAGCGCAGGCGCGAGGCCTGGCCCTGGATCGGATTGTCGGGATGGGTCGGCGACAGCACCACGGCGCCCGGGCCGCTGCTGGCATTGCGCGGGCCAAGGGGATAGCCCCAGCTGCCGGAGACGCCGGACGGTGTGTTGCTGAAGATCGTTTCCTTCTTCGAGTAGCCGATCTCGGTGTAGACCTCGCCGCCTTCGCCGAAGGCGAAGCTGGCGCGGCCGAACACGTTGACGTACTTCTCTTCAGGCGTGAGATCACGGAACTGCTGCGCCGGATCCCACAGGCAGCCCTGGGCCGCCACTGACGCGTCGGTCTGGCCCGGGATGGTGGTCAGGCCTTGGCAGCCGGGCAGTGGCACGAGCCTTGCCGGATTGGTCGCCGTGACATTGCGGTCGTCATACACCGAGCCATTCGGACCGACGCCTCCGCTGGTGCGGCCATTGAGGTAGGCGCCGCCGAGGAACTGGGCATTGTTGCCATAGCCCCAAGGACGGATGTCGCCGGTGCCGATCCACTTGCGGTTCTTGCGATCGCTGATCTTGATCGCGTCGGTCTTGCCGACGTCCAGGCTGAAGAAGGCATTCCAGCCGTCAGTGGCCAGGTCGCCGGTGCCGGCGGTCAGGGTCGCCTTCTTCGCGTCGCCATCGCTGTCACCGGACAGGCCATAGGAGCCACGCAGGATGGCGCCCTGGAAGTCGCTGCGCAGGATGATGTTGACCACGCCGGCGATGGCATCGGAGCCATAGATTGCCGAGGCGCCGTCCTTGAGCACTTCCACGCGCTCGACGGCATCGAGCGGAATGGTGCTCAGGTCGGTGAAGACCTTCTGGCCGTCGTCGGCCAGGCCGTAGGTGGCCATGCGGCGGCCGTTCAACAGGACCAGGGTCGAGCCCGCGCCCAGGCCGCGCAGCGAAATGCCGGCGCCACCACCGGCAAAGCCGTTGCCGAAGGTCTTGGGGATGGAGCCGGAGCCATCAGCGGTCAGGGTCTGCAGGTATTCGGCAACCGTGGTCTTGCCGGTGCGGTCGATTTCCTGGCGGGTTACTACCTGCACCGGCGACGGCGTTTCAGTGTTGGTGCGCGGAATGTTCGAACCGGTGACCGTGATGCGGTCCAGGTTGGTGGCCTTGTCCTGCGCGAAGGCGGAGGTGGAAGCCGCGGCGCCAACCAGCAACAGGGTGCTGCCGGTAAGGATATGGGTGATGGACGATGCCAGAGTGCTGCGGCGGCGGCTGGCGGGCCGTTGGATCAGGTGTTTCACAGCTTCTCTCCTAACTGGAAAACCGTAGCGTTGAGGGCTGTCTCCGGAAGATTCCGGGACGGATCAATCTAGGTTTCCGGTAGGTGACGAAGTCGTGAATTTTTGCTTAATCGGTAACGGTTGATCCGGTTCCGTCCGTTGGCACGTGCAGGGAAGCGCCGGCCCGGCAGGTGGCCGGGCCGGCGATCACTTCACTCCGGCAGCGAGAACTGCACCGGCACCATGCCGATGGCCGGTACCGCCACGCCATCACGCTGGGCCGGCTCGAAGCGCCAGTGCCGGAGCACCTGCAGGCGCGCGGCCTGGTCCAAGCTGCGCGAACCGCTGCTGCGCTCGATGCTGACCCCCGTCGGCTGCCCGCGGGTGTCCACCTCTACCCGCAACAGCACAGTGCCCTGTTCGCGGTTGCGCAATGCCGCCAGCGGATAGGCCGGCGGCGGGGCGCTGCGGTACTGCAGCTGGGCACCGGCCAGTGGTGCGGAGGTATCGATGCTCGGTGCAAGCTGGGGCGGGGCCGGTTCGGCGGCCGGCAGCGCGATGCCCTGGGCTTCTTCCACGGTTGCGGTAGGAGCTGGAAGCGGCGGCGCGGCCGGCTGCGTCTGTGGCTTCGGTACGACCCGGGCGACCTCCCTGGGCTGTTCCAGCACCGGGGGCGGCGGCGTTGGCGGGATCTTCTCGATCAGCCTGACCGTGGTCTTTTCACGCGGGGCCTGCACGGCCTGGTAGGTCGCAGGGATGAGCAACAACAGGAAGGCCAGCAGGTGCAGGGCGATCGCCGCGCTCCAGGCGGCAACGCGGGCGGGGTCGAAGTGCAGGGATGCAACGGGATACGTACGAACCATGGTCCACCTCCATGCCAGTGACGAAGTCCTCAACGCACCAGGGCCCGTGGCGGGGTTGCCGCACGCGGCTGGCAGTGCATCAGTAGCGCGCCCGGGCGGCCACTGCATAGAGGCAGGGGCAGCCGTGTTGGGCTGGCCTTCAGCCACTGCCGTCGGAATGCACGAAAAAAGGCGGGTCCCCTGGGGAACCCGCCTCTGTCGGCAATGACCAACGGCTCAGCGACCCAGTTCGAACACCACGTCCAGGTTGACCGAGACGGTGGATTCACCCGGCGCGACCGGGGTGGCCTTGTCCATCGCCGCACCGGCCGCCATGGTGCGCATCATCGGCATCGGGCGGAAACCGCCATTGCTGTTCTCGGAGATGCTGACGATGCGGCGCACCTGCAGGCCCAGTGACTTGGCATAGGTCTGGGCGCGGGCCTGGGCCTTCTTCAGCGCAGCCAGGCGGGCTTCGTCATACACTGGTTCCGGCTGGTCGATCTCGAAGCTCGGGCCGTTGATCTGGTTGGCGCCCTGCGCGGCCAGCGCGTCCAGCACCTTGCCGAGCTTGGCGATGTCGCGCACCTTGAGGCTGACCGTGTTGCTGGCCTGGTAACCGGTGATCTTCGGCGCTTCGTTGTCGGCGTAGCGGTACTGCGGGTTGAGGCTGACGCCGCTGGTCTGCACGTCGCGCTCGGCGATGCCGGCGGCCTTGATCGCGGCCAGCACCTTGTCCATCTGCTGGGCGTTCTGGCGCATGGCGCTGTTGCCATCGGCAGCCTGGCTCACCACGCCGGCCGACAGCGTGGCCACGTCAGGCACGCGGGTGGCCTCGGCATTGGCCGAGATGTTCAGCAGCGTGCCCTCGGCCGGTGCGGCGATCGATGGCGAGGACGGAGCGGCATGGGCGGTCATCGAGGTTCCAAGGGCGAGGGACAGGGCGAGCAGCAGCGGGGTGGCAGTCAGGCGCATGGGATCTCCTTGTTGTGCCGTTGAGGGTGGTGTCGTAGCGATGAACGCGTTGTGAGTCCGTTCGGGGTTGAACGCGTTCCGGGACGGGTTGCCGACGATTCAGGTGGCGGCCTCAGGTTATGCTGTGCCGATGCTCTACCTAGCTTCCCGCTCCCCCCGACGCAACCAGCTGCTGGCCCGACTCGGACGCCCCTTCCAGCCATTGGATCTGGAGGTCGTCGAGCAGCGTGCGCCCGCTGAAAGCGCCGAACAGTACGTCTGCCGGGTCGCCGCCGACAAGGCACGCGCCGGCCTGGCCCGGGTGCTGGCCAATGACCCGCAGGCGCGGGTGCTTGGTTCGGACACCGAGGTGGTGCTGCATGGCGAGGTGTTTGGAAAGCCCGCCGACGCTGCCGATGCCCGGGGGATGCTGGCGCGTCTTGCCGGGCGTACCCACCAGGTGATGACGGCCGTAGTGGTGGTCGGCGCGGACGGGCTGGACAGCGAACTGGTCATTTCCGAAGTGACCTTCGCCCCGATCGACGCTGCCGACATCGCCGCCTATGTCGCCACCGGCGAACCGCTGGACAAAGCCGGTGCCTACGCCATCCAGGGCGGGGCCGAGCGCTGGATCGAGCACCTGTCCGGCAGCTACTCCGGCGTCATGGGGCTGCCGTTGCTGCACACCGATCGTTTGCTGGCGCGCTGCGGCGTGCCGGCCCCCACCGCCGATGCCGCCAGGGAGGCTGCAGATGTCTGAGGAAATCCTGGTCAACGTGACCCCGCGCGAGACCCGGGTCGCGGTGATCGAAAATGGCATGCTGCAGGAACTGCACATCGAGCGTGGCTGGCGCCGGGGTGTGGTCGGCAACATCTACAAGGGCAAGGTGCAGCGGGTCATGCCCGGCATGCAGGCCGCCTTCGTCGAAGTCGGGCTGGAGCGCGCCGCGTTCCTGCACGCCAATGACGTGGTGCGGCCGGCGCCGGTGGCCAGTGCCGATACCGAGAACACCACCCTGCCGCCGCCGGCCAGCGTGCCGATTGTCGAGCTGCTGCGTGACGGCCAGGACATCGTCGTGCAGGTGGTGAAGGACCCGATCGGCACCAAGGGCGCACGCCTGACCACGCAGATCAGCATTCCCTCGCGCTACATGGTGCTGCTGCCGCAGTCCAAGGTGGTGGGCGTGTCGGCGCGCATCGAGGACGAAGCCGAGCGCGCCCGCCTGAAGGCGCTGGTGACCGAGCTGTCGGCGCAGCACGGCGGCTACGGCTACATCGTGCGCACCAACGCCGAAGGCCAGCCGGCCGAGGCCATCGCCGAGGACATCGCCTACCTGTCGCGCGTGTGGAACGTGGTCGAGCGCCGTGGCCGCGAAGCGCCCTCGTGCAGCATCATCTATGAAGACCTGAGCCTGCCGCTGCGTTCGGTGCGCGACCTGATCCGCAAGGACGTGGACAAGGTGAAGGTGGACTCGAAGGAGACCTTCGGCCAGCTGCAGGCCTTCGTCGCCAAGTACATGCCGGTGCTGGCCGAGAAGCTGGAGCTGTATTCCGGCGATCGCCCGATCTTCGACATGTTCGGGGTGGAGGACGAGATCGGCCGCGCGCTGGACAAGCAGGTGCCGTTGAAATCCGGTGGCTACCTGGTGATCGACCAGACCGAGGCGATGACCACCATCGACGTCAATACCGGTTCGTTCCTCGGCCAGCGCAACCTGGAAGAAACGGTGTTCCGCACCAACCTGGAGGCTGCGCAGGCGGTGGCGCGGCAGCTGCGGCTGCGCAACCTGGGCGGCATCATCATCATCGACTTCATCGACATGGATGATGCCGAGCACCGCCGCCAGGTGCTGCGCACGCTGGAAAAGGCGCTTGCGCGCGACCATGCCAAGACAACAGTCTATGACTTCTCGCCGCTGGGCCTGGTGGAGATGACCCGCAAGCGCACGGTGGAAAGCCTGGAGCGCCAGCTGTCGGAAACCTGCCCGCAGTGCAGCGGCCGCGGCAGCATCAAGACCACCGAGACGGTGACCTACGAGATCTTCCGCGAGATCACCCGCGCGGTGCGCCAGTTCGACGCCGCGCGCCTGCTGGTGATCGCCTCGACCAAGGTGGTCGCGCGCATCACCGACGAGGAATCGGCGGCGGTGGCCGAGCTGGAGGAATTCCTCGGCAAGAGCATCCGCTTCCAGGCGGACGAGCAATACCTGCAGGAGCAGTTCGATGTCGTTCTGCTCTGATCCTCGCCGGCTGCAGGCCGGCGGTGGCCGATGAGCGCGCCGCCGCGCCTGCGACTGCGAAGGATCCGCCGTCATCTCATTGCCGCCTGCGCGGTGGGCCTGGTCGGGCTGGCACTGCTGGTGGGCACCCTCAGCCAGCTGCTGCCGCTGGCCGAGCGCCACCCCGACAGGATTGCGGCCTGGCTGAGCGAACGTGCCGGCCAGCCGGTGCGTTTCGACCAGCTGCAGACGGCCTGGACCCGTCGTGGCCCGTTGCTGCAGCTCAAAGGCCTGCATATCGGAGCGGGCCGCGGCCTGGCCATTGGCGAGGCCGAGGTGCTGGTATCGATGTACAGCGGCCTGTTGCCTGGCCGTTCGCTGACCGAGTTGCGCCTGCGTGGGCTGGCGCTGGATCTGCAGCAGGATGCAAGCGGTCGCTGGTCGGTGCGTGGGCTGCCACAGTCCGCCGACGGTGGAGATCCGCTGGATGCGCTGCGCCGGCTGGGCGAGCTGCAGGTGATCGGGGGGCGCCTGGGCGTGCACTCGCCGACGTTGGGCATCGACACCACGCTGCCGCGCATCGACCTGCGCCTGCGGGTCAATGGCGATCGCCTGCGCGTGGGCGTGCGCGCCTGGGCCCAGGCCGAAGCGCTGCCATTGACTGCGGTGCTGGATGTGGACCGCACGCGTGGCAACGGCGAGGCCTGGCTGGGCGCCGATCCGGTCGATTTCCATGCCTGGTCTCCGCTGTTGGCGGCCGGCGGTGTGCGCCTGCGCGAGGGCAAGGGCGAACTCAACCTGTGGTTGACCCTGCGCGATTTCGTGCCGGTGGCGGTGACCACGGATTCGGACCTGCGCGACGTGCGCATCGATGGCGCACCGATACCCGGCATGGCGGCGCCGCAGCTGCAGCTGCAGCGACTGCAGGCCCGCCTGCGCTGGCAGCGCCAGGCCGAGGGCTGGGCGCTGCAGGTACCGCGGCTGCGGCTGAAGAATGAAGACGGCGAGCAGCGCCTCGATGGCCTGCAGCTGCAGGTCGGCAAACAGCTGCGGGTGCGTTCCGGTGAAGTGCAGGCCGGCATCGCGCTGCGTGCGCTGGCCCTGAGCGATCGCCTTGAGCCGGGCCTGCGTCGCTGGCTGTTCCTGTCCAGGCCGCAGCTGGACGTGCGCGCGTTGCAGCTGGCCGGCGAACGCGATGGCCCATTGTGGGCGCAGGGTGAACTGCAGTCGCTGGGCTTTGCAAGCGTCGGCAATTCACCGGGGCTGCGCGGCCTTGGCGGGCGTTTCGAAGGCGATGCCAACGGCTTCAGCCTGCAGCTGCAGCCGCAACGGCAGCTGCAGTTCGACTGGCCCACCGGCTTCGGCGTGCGCCACGACCTGCAGCTGGCCGGGCAGATCGTGGGCTGGCGCGACGAGGGCGGTGGTTGGCGGATCGGGACGCCGGCGATGCGTGTGGAAGGTACCGACTATGCGGCCGACGTGCGCGGCGGTGTGTGGTTCCAGGGCGACGGTACGCGGCCGTGGCTGCAGCTGGCCGCCAAGCTGGACGACGTGCCGATGACGGCGGCCAAGCGCTTCTGGATCCACTCCAAGATGAGCAAGGGCGCCACCGACTGGCTGGACATGGCACTGGCCGGCGGCCAGGTACGTGGCGGCGTCGGCCTGGTCACCGGTGACCTGGACGACTGGCCGTTCGACAACAACGATGGCCGCTTCGAGGCCACCGGCCACATCACCAATGGCGACATCCGCTTCCAGCATGATTGGCCGCTGATGAGCCAGGTCGATGCCGATATCGCCTTCATCGGCCCCGGCTTCGACATGCATGGGCGCGGCGACCTGGCCGGCGTGGCGGTGCAGAAGTTCGAGGCGGGCATCCAGGATTTCGGGCAGCAGCCGCTGTACGTGCGCGCCGATGCACAGAGCGAGGCCGGCAGACTGCTGGCCATGCTGCGGCAGAGCCCGCTGCACAAGGACTATGGCGATACCCTGGACAACCTCACCGCAGCGGGCCCGGCGCATGTGACCTTCGATCTGCTGCAACCGCTGCACCACGATGAAGGCGGTGGCCATCTGCAGGGGACGGTTGACCTGGCCGGCGTGAAGCTGGTCGACAAGCGTTTCCAGCTCGCCTTCGACAACATGCACGGGCAGGCGCGCTACAGCAATGGCGGTTTCGATGCCGAGGAACTGTCGGTGCGCCACCTCGGCCAGGACGGCCGCCTGAGCCTGCGTGCTGGTGGCTACGTGCACGACAGCAGACTGGCCTTCGAATCGAAGCTGTCGGCCACGCTTGACGCCGGCGTGCTGATCGACCGCGCACCGGAGATGGCCTGGCTCAAGCCCTACATCACCGGGACCTCGCCGTGGACCATCGCGGTCAACCTTCCCAAGGTGGCGCCAGGTGCTCCTGCGCCGCCCAGCGAGCTGCGCTTGAGCTCCGATCTGGTCGGCACCCGGCTGGATCTGCCGGCGCCGCTGGACAAACCGGCTGCCGAGCCGCTGGCGACCACCGTAGCCGCACAGCTGCCGATGGGTGCCGGCCGCATCGATGTGGCGTTCGGCCAGCGCCTGGCGCTGGCCGCGCGCAGCCACAACAACCAGACCGGCGTGCAGGTGACGCTGGGCAGCGACCATGTCGATCGCGAGCCGCCGCCCAGCGGATTGACCGTCAACGGCCGCAGCCCGACCTTGGACGCATTGGAGTGGATCGGCCTGGCGCGGGGCGGCAGCGATGACAACACGATGCCGCTGCGTGCGGTGGACGTGCAGGTCGGTCAATTGAAGCTGATCGGTGGCGTTTTCGAGCAGACCCGGTTGCAGCTGCATCCGGGCGCGCAGGCGCTGGACGTGCGCCTGGCGGGCCCGTCGCTGGCCGGGCGCCTGACTGTCCCCAATGCTGACGGCGGCACCATCAGCGGCCAGCTCGACCGTGTGCACTGGCAATCGCTGCCGGCAGCTCCGGATGCACCGGCCGCACCCGCCCGGGTCCAGGCCGGCGCCAACGATATGGACCCGGCCAAGCTGCCGCCGTTCGCGCTGGACATCGCCGACCTCAAGTTCGGCAAGGTGGTGCTGGGCCAGGCGGTGCTGCGCACACGACCGTTGGCCAATGGCCTGAACGTGGACGAGCTGCGCTTCCGCGCGCCGGACCAGGAGATCGACATCAGCGGTCGCTGGCTGGGCCGTGCCGGCGGAGCCCGCACCGAGCTGACCGCCCAGGTGCGCAGCGAGGATCTGGGCGGACTGATGCAGAACCTGGACTACGGCGGCCAGCTGCGTGGTGGCTCCGGCCAGGCCCAGCTGCAGGCCACCTGGAGCGGGGGGCCGTCGGACTTCCAGCTGGGCAACCTGCAGGGCCGCCTGGACCTGCACGCACGCAACGGCCAGCTGCTGGAGCTGGAGCCGGGTGCTGGCCGCGTGCTGGGCCTGCTCAGCGTGACCCAGCTGCCGCGGCGCCTGATGTTCGACTTCCGCGACTTCTTCTCCAAGGGCTTCGCGTTCAACCAGATCGACGGCAGCATGCAGTTCGGCCAGGGCATGGCGCGCACCGACAAGGTGCTGATCGAAGGCCCGGCAGCCAACATCACCATCCGCGGCCAGGCCGACCTGCGCAACCAGCAGTTCGACCAGACCATCGACGTCAACCCGCGTGCCGGCAATCTGCTGACCGTGGTGGGGGCAGTGGCCGGTGGCCCGGTGGGAGCGGCGTTGGGCGCGGCCACCAATGCGGTATTGTCCAAGCCGTTGGGCGAGATTGGCGCCCGTACCTACAAGGTGACCGGTCCATGGAAGGAGCCCAAGGTGGAAGTGATCGAACGCAGCCGCGACAAGGCTCCACCACCCACGCCGGCACCGGCGCCGGCCATTCCACCGACCGTCACCGGCCTGCCGCGCCCGCGGTGAGCGCGGCCTTCCTGTTCACGGGGCTTGCCTGAGCGCCCCCGCATCCCCAGATCGAGAACCATGACTGACATCGCCCTGACGCTTGCCCAAGACCGCCTGCTGCGCCCCGGCGGCCTGGATACCGCTGGCCTGGAGCGCACCTTCGGCCAGTTGCTTGGCCCCGGTGTGGACTTCGGTGATCTTTACTTCCAGCATGCCCGCCGCGAGAGCTGGAGCGTGGAAGACGGCATCGTCAAGGATGGCGCCCATTCCATCGAACAGGGCGTGGGCGTACGGGCAATTTCCGGCGAAAAGACCGGCTTCGCCTATTCCGATGACATCCACGCCGACGCGCTGCTGGCGGCGGCGCAGTCGGCACGTGCGATCTCACGCGAAGGCGGTGCCCAATCCGGGCGATCGCTGCTGCGTGGCAACGCGCGCGCGCTGTACCCGGCGCTGGACCCGATCGATGGTATCGGCAACGAGGCCAAGGTCGAGGTGCTCAAGCGCCTGGATGGCTACCTGCGTGCCGCCGACCCGCGCGTGAAGCAGGTGATGGTGAGCCTGTCCGGCGGCGTCGACACGGTGCTGATCGCACGCAGCGACGGTGTGCTGGGTGCTGATGTGCGGCCGCTGGTGCGCCTGAACGTACAGGTGATCGTCGAGCACCACGGTCGCCGCGAGTCCGGCTATGCAGGCGGCGGTGGCCGCTACGGGTATGAAGAACTGTTTGCGGACGGGCGCCCCGAGGCCTTCGCCCGCGAGGCGCTGCGCCAGGCGCTGGTGAACCTGGACGCCGTTCCGGCTCCGGCCGGGGTGATGCCGGTGGTGCTCGGTCCGGGCTGGCCGGGCGTGCTGCTGCATGAAGCGGTTGGCCACGGGTTGGAAGGCGACTTCAACCGCAAGGGCACCAGCGTCTACGCGGGCCGCATCGGTGAGCGCGTTGCCGCCCCGGGCGTGACCATCGTCGATGACGGCACGCTGGACGGACGCCGCGGTTCGTTGAACATCGATGACGAGGGCCATCCCAGCCAGTGCACCACGCTGATCGAGGACGGCATCCTGGTCGGCTACATGCAGGACAGCCTCAATGCGCGCCTGATGGGCGTGGCGCCTACCGGCAATGGCCGCCGCGAATCGTTCGCGCACATGACCATGCCGCGCATGACCAACACCTACATGCGTGCCGGCCAGCACGACCGGCAGGAGATGATCCGTTCGGTGAAGAAGGGCCTGTACGCGGTCAACTTCGGCGGCGGCCAGGTCGACATCACCAGCGGCAAGTACGTGTTCTCGGCGACCGAGGCCTACCTGATCGAGGATGGCCGCGTCACCACGCCGGTGAAGGGCGCGACCCTGATCGGGAACGGTCCGGAAACCATGCAGAAGGTGCGCATGGTCGGCAATGACCTGGCCTTGGACGAGGGCGTGGGCGTCTGTGGCAAGGACGGGCAGAGCGTGCCCGTGGGTGTCGGCCAGCCCTCGCTGCTGATCGAGGGCATCACCGTCGGCGGTACCCAGGCCTGAGCCGGGCGATGGCCAGCGCCACCGCCCCGACCGGCGCGGACTCAGTCCTCGTCGGCTTCGTCGGTCTCGACGTGGCCGGCGTCTTCGTCGCCCGCCGTCTTCAGGCCCAGCGCGGCCGGCAGCATCAGGCCGCGCAGCACCTGGAAAATCTCACGGTAGGCGCGCGGCGGCTTGTTCCTGGCCTTTTCGGCCTGCGCGTTGCGCACCAGCGTGCGCAGCTGCTGGCGATCGGCCTGCGGATAATCGTCGAGAAGGGCCGCCAGTGCCTTGTCACCCTCGGCCAGCAGGCGGTCGCGCCAGTCCTCAACGCGATGCATCATTGCCACTTCGCGGCGGCCGGTCTCGCTGTTGGCGTCCAGCGCGTCGCGGATCGCATCCAGCGTGGCCTCTTCTTCGCGCCGCATGTGCTTGGCCAGGAACGCCAGCTGGCGCTTGTGGGCGATGTGGGCGGTGATGCGCTTGCACTCGGCGATATGCGGCAGCAGGTCTTCCGGGATCGGCAGGCGCGCCAGCTGGGCCGGGGTCAACGACACCAGCTTCTCGCCCAGGGCCAGGACGTCGAGCGCGTCGCGCCGGTTCTGGCTGCGGCTCTTGTCGTGGAATTCACCGGTTTCTTCGTCGCGTCCGCGCATCGTCCATACCTGATTTCAAAAAAAGTCGCCCGGCGTGATGCCGGGCCCAACCCGTACAGGATAAAGCATTGAACGTGATCGCCCCTGAAGTGGCCGTCGGCGACGACAGCGCGGCCCGGCTGGAACGGCTGGCCGACCTCTCCCAGCAGCTGCTCGACCGTGCCCGCGCGCTGGGCGCCAGCCAGGCCGAGGTCAGCTGCAGCGAGGATCGTGGCCTGGAGGTCAATGTCCGCCTTGGCGAGGTTGAGACCGTGCAGTCCACCCGTGACCGCGGTATCGCCGTCACCGTCTATTTCGGGCAACGCAAGGGCAGTGCCAGCACTGGCGACCTGAACGAGGCCAGCCTTGCCGCCACGGTCGAACAGGCCTGTGCGATCGCCCGGCATACCGAAGATGACCCGGCTGCCGGCTTGGCCGAGGCCGCGTTGATGGCCACCGACTTCCCGGATCTGGATGCCTGGCACCCGTGGGCGCTGCAGGCCGACGAGGCGGTGGACCTGGCCCTGGCCTGTGAGAACGCAGGCCGCGAGGCCGATGCGCAGATCCGCAATTCCGACGGCGCTTCGGTGTCAAGCATGCAGAGCCTGTCGGTCTATGCCAATTCGCATGGTTTCATCGGCCGTGAGCGCGGCACCCATCATTCGGTGGGCTGTGCGCTGATTGCCGGCCAGGGCGATGGCATGCAGCGCGATGGCTGGTACACCAGTGCGCTGGCCCGCGAGGATCTGGAGGAGGTGGGCCTGGTCGGTCGTCGTGCTGCCGAGCGCACCGTCGCCCGCCTGCAGCCTCGCTCGATGGCCACCGGCAGCATGCCGGTGTTGTTCGCCCCGGAAGTGGCGCGCAGCCTGGTCGGCCACCTGTTGTCGGCGGTGTCCGGCGGTGCCCTGTACCGCCAGGCCAGCTTCCTGCTGGACAGCGTCGGCCTGCAGTTGTTCCCCGGCTGGATGCAGATCGAGGAACTGCCTCACCTGCGCCGTGGCCTGCGTTCGGCCGCCTTCGATGGCGATGGCGTGGCCACCCGAGCTTCGGCGCTGGTCCGTGACGGCGTCCTGCAGCGCTACGTGCTGGGCAGCTACTCGGCACGCAAGCTGGGCCTGCAGACCACCGCCAATGCCGGTGGCGTGCACAACCTGCAGTTGGCCGCCAATGCTGGCGCGCTGCAGGACATCGCCCGGCAGATGGGCAATGGCCTGCTGGTGACCGAGCTGATGGGGCAGGGCGTCAACGGGGTGACCGGCGACTATTCGCGGGGCGCCGGTGGCTTCCGGGTCGAGAATGGCGAGATCCAGTATCCGGTGGATGGCATCACCATCGCCGGCAACCTGCGCGAGATGTTCAGCAGCATCGAAGCGGTGGGCAGTGATGTTGACCCGCGCTCGCACATCCGCACCGGCTCGATCCTGGTGGGGCGGATGACCATTGCCGGTAATGATTGATGGCGTCGATGGCGTAAGCTATGCCCGCCTGACGCAGCCAGCTTGGTGCTGGTGGGTCAAGACCACCCAATGAAAAGGAGTTTTGTCGTGAGCGAATTCGATAACGTCCCGCCGCCGCCGGCGACCACCGAGGCCCCGGCCGACCAGCGCACGATGGCGCTGGCTGCGCACCTGCTGGGCATCTTCACCGGCTTCATCGGCGCGCTGATCATCTGGTTGATCAACAAGGATGATGCGGGCAAGGCCTTTGTGACCGACCAGGCCAAGGAAGCGCTGAACTTCCAGATCACCGTGGCCATCGCCATGGTCATCTGCATGATCCTGACCATCGTCGTCATCGGCGCGATCCTGATGCCGATCGTTGGTCTGGTCAGCCTGGTGTTCTGCATCATTGCCGCCGTCAAGGCCAACAACGGCGAGGCGTACCGCTACCCGTTCGCGCTGCGCCTGATCAAGTAAGTTCGTCCGCACGCGGATACATGCAACGCCCGGCATTGCCGGGCGTTGTTGTTTGGCGCTCGTGCCGGCCAAGCGCGGTGAGCGCAGTGCGGCAGCGTCGCCGCCAGCAATCAGTGATTGCGCTCCACCGCCAGCGTTGCCAGCGCGCGCAGCGGATCGGCTTCCTCGCCATGGCCGGCCAGGGTTGCCTGCATGCGCGCTGCCAGTTCGCGCAGCTGTGCTTTGGCGCCGTCCATGCCCAGCAGCGCCGGGAAGGTGCTCTTTTCCTGTGCCTGGTCCTTGCCGGCGGTCTTGCCCAGTTGTTCAGAACTGGCTTCCACATCCAGGATGTCATCGCGGACCTGGAAGGCCAGGCCGAGTGCATCGGCGAAACTGTCGAGCTGGGCCAGCTGCGGTTCGTGGGCCTGGCCGCACAGCGCACCCATGCGCACCGCCGCGCGGATCAGTGCGCCGGTCTTCAGTGCATGCATGCGGGTCAGTGCCGCCAGGGTCTGTTGCTGGCCGGTGGCATCGATGTCCAGCGCCTGGCCGCCGCACATGCCGGAGGCACCGGACGCGTGGGCCAGGGTCTGCAGGCAGGCCACGCGCAGCGTGGCCGTCAGCGGCGCATTGGCCAGCAGGCCAAAGGCACGGGTCTGCAGGGCGTCACCGGCGAGGATGGCGGTAGCTTCGTCGAAGGCGATGTGGGTGGTCGGCTTGCCGCGGCGCAGGGCATCGTCGTCCATCGCCGGCAGGTCGTCATGCACCAGCGAATAGGCGTGGATGAGCTCGACGGACATCGCCGCCGCGTCCAGCTGTTCCGGCTGCGCGCCGAACAGGTGGCCACTGGCGTACACCAGCAGCGGCCGCATGCGCTTGCCGCCACCCAGCACCGAGTAGCGCATGGCCTGGTGCAGGCGTTGCGGGGCCTCGGCGGGCGAGGGCAGGGCGGCGTCGAGCTGGCTCTCGATGCGGTCGCGCCAGCGCGCGAACAGAACCTCAGCCGTCATGGCTGGGCGGATCGAACGGCTCGGATGCTTCCGGCTGCGCCGGATCGCTGAGCAGGCGCACGCGCAGTTCGGCCTGTTCCAGCGCCTGCTGGCACTGGCGATACAGACCGACGCCACGTTCGTAAGCACTGAGCGAGGCTTCCAGGCTCAGCTCGCCGGTTTCCATCTGCTCCACCAGCTGTTCCAGCGATTCAAGCGACTGCTCGAACTGGGCGACCGGGGAGGCGTTTTCGGGGGACTTCTTGGCCATGCGGCAAGTGTGGACGGGCTGCGCGCGGGGGTCAATTCACCAGCCGCCGGGACGCCACTGCAGCTGCGCGTCGTGGGCCTGCAACCAGGCCTGCAGGGGAGCTGCGATGACCACGTCGGCGGCGGCAAGCAGCTGCGCTCCATCGAAGACCAGCGGCAGCTGGGCGCGTCGCCAGGGGGCAAGGTGTTCGCGTTGCAGGCAGTCCTTCAGCGCATGCGAATGCTGGCGACCGGGCAGCAGGATGCGTTCGCCGCCCACACGCGCACGGACCTGGAGCGGCCGTTCGAAGGCCTCGGCGCCGTGCAGGTGCAGCTGACCGCCATCGGGCAGCGCCAATGGCGCGCGTCCATCCCATCCGGCCTGCCAATCATGGGGAAGCGCCGGCAGTTGCGCGGGCAGGAGATAGGCATGATCGCGCCATTGCTGGATGGCATGATCGTGCCAGCGCACCCGCGCCTGGCGATCGTTGCCGGCTGGCAGCAGCTCGTCCAGCGCCTGCTGCAGCACCGTGGCCGGCAGTGGGGCGGCCCCATGGCCGATCACCCAGGCGCGCAGCACGCGCGCGGCACGCCCCGGTGACACCTGGCGCAGCAGCTGCAGCGAAAGCACGCGTGGTGCCACTTCCAGGTGCGCGATCAGCTCGGCGTCTTCCTCGTCCAGCAGAGCACGGGTCTGCCCGCAGTGCATTGCGCTGCCCGCCAATGCCGACGCCGCATGCGGCCAGCGCTGGCGCAGCAACGGCAACACCTGCAGGCGCAGGAAGTTGCGATCGGCGTGGTCTTCCGCGTTGCTGGGGTCTTCAATCCATTGAAGCGCGTGCTCCCGGGCGTAGTGGAGCAGCGCGTCGCGCGACGTCGACAGCAGTGGTCGCCACAGGGGATGTTCGCCAAGATGGCTGTGTGCAGACATCGCTGCAAGGCCGTCGACGCCGGATCCGCGCAGCGCGCGCAGCAGGAAGGTCTCGGCCTGGTCGTCCTGGTGCTGCGCAAGTGCCAGCGTTTCGCCCTCGCGCAACTCGGCCGCGAACGCGGCGCGTCGCGCCTGCCGCGCCGCGCCTTCAAGGCCGAGGCCCGCACGGTTGTCGACCTGCACGTGATGCACGGCCAGTTCAATGCCCAGCGCGGCGCATTGATGCCGGCAATGCAGCGCCCAGGCGTCCGCATCGGGTTGCAGACCGTGGTGCACGTGCACCGCACGCAGTGCCGTGCCGGTGGGCTGGGCGCAGCGCCACAGCCAGTGCAGCAGCACGGTGGAGTCGGCACCGCCGCTGTAGCCCACCAGCAGCGGCGCATCCAGCGGAACGAGGGCAGGGAAGGCGGTCACGGCGGCAAGTATAGGGTTGCTAGGCAGGGCTGCGCCCTGCACCCGCTACGATCCAGAGCAACAGCAACAGCAACAGCAACAGCAACAGCAGAAGCTGGTTTCCTGAGGGGAGGCGGGGTAGGTCCGGTTGCGGGAGCCGCTGCAAGTCCCCCTCCGGGGCCCGGCCCAGCCGCTGGCGGCTGTGCGTTCGGGCGCTTGCGAAGCAGTGCTTCGCAAGCAAAGCGCCCTCACCCATGTAAGCTCGGTCGCCGCTTGCACGTGGGCGCAGTCCTGCGCACACGGCAAGACCGGGGTTGGGCGTCCTGCCCAACCCGCCCGAGGCATGCCTCGGGCCCATGCGGCTCACGCCCCCGCAACCGGACCCACCCCGCCTTCGACAGATTGCCGCGATCTGTCGGAACGGCGTCTT
>NZ_JAZKVY010000155.1:0-356 GCF_036624925.1 Stenotrophomonas sp. A3_2 | reverse complement strand
GCAGGCTTGTCGGGCTTGATCATGCAGCGTCACTTCCGGCAGGTCACTGCAAAGTCTAGCTGATGCCGGCGCGTAATCCGCACAACGGGTAGTGGCGGGCGGGGGGCGGGGGCCCGCCGGGCGGGGGGGGCGGGGGGGGGGCCCGGTCACTCCTGCCATGGTTGGGGGGGGGGCGCCCCCCCCGCCCCCGGCACTACCCGTTGTGCGGATTACGCGCCGGCATCAGCTAGACTTTGCAGTGACCTGCCGGAAGTGACGCTGCATGATCAAGCCCGACAAGCCTGCCAACGAAGCCCTCCGGCTCGAGGCGCTGTACCGCTACCGGATCCTTGATTCGCAGCGCGAGAAGTCATTCG
>NZ_JAZKVY010000154.1:0-239 GCF_036624925.1 Stenotrophomonas sp. A3_2 | reverse complement strand
TGAAGTGACCCCCGAGACTTGGACGGGGTCAGGCGGCCGATTGGGCCTGTTGGGCCTGCTCCCGGTACTGTACCGGGCTCAGGCCCTTCAATTTCAACTTGATTCGCTCTTGGTTGTAGTACTGGATGTATTCCACCAGCCCCGCCTCCAGACTCTCGATGCTGTCAAAGCTGTTCAGGTAAAAGAACTCCGACTTCAGCGTCCCAAAGAAGCTCTCCATCGCTGCATTGTCCAGGCAG
>NZ_JAZKVY010000153.1:0-9171 GCF_036624925.1 Stenotrophomonas sp. A3_2 | reverse complement strand
GCCGGGGGGTGTACCTGGTGGGGTCGCCGAAACCGGCAGGGACGTCCACGGTGCCAGCGCGCCGCGCCCCGGTTCACGCCAAATCGCCACAGCCTTCAACACGGCCCATACGGGCCGCGGGGCCGGCCCGGGCGCTCCGGGTGAGGCGTTGCCGCCCGGCGGCCGGCACTACCGGGTGCAGTAGATCCACGCCATGCGTGGATGAGTTCCTGGCTGGGGTCAGAGCCCTTTCCGTGGGAAAGGGATCTGACCCCGGGGCATTACGCGAAGCTATCGGTGGCGCGCACCAGCGCATCCACGTTCTCGGCCTCGAACGCCGAATGGCCCGAGGCCGGGGTGATTTCCAGCTTCGCCTTCGGCCACACCTTGGTCAGGTCCCAGGCGTTGGCCAGCGGGCAGACCACGTCGTAGCGGCCGTGCACGATCACGCCCGGGATGTCGGCGATGCGGTGCGCGTCGCGCAGCAGCTGGTCTTCCACCTCGAAGAAACCACCGTTGACGAAGTAGTGGTTCTCGATGCGGGCAAACGCCAGCGCGAAATGCGGGTCTTCGTGGCTGTTGATGAAGTCATCATCGACATGCAGGAAGCTGGTCGCGCCTTCCCACACCGCCCAGGCCTTGGCCGCTCCCAGGCGGGTGGTTTCGTCGTCGCTGGTCAGGCGGCGGTGGAAGGCCGAGATCAGGTCATGGCGCTCCACCGGCGGAATCGGCTTGAGGTAATGCTCCCACGCATCCGGGAACAGGCGGTTGGCGCCTTCCTGGTAGAACCATTCCAGTTCCCAGCGACGCAACATGAAGATGCCGCGCAGGACCAGTTCGGTCACGCGCTGCGGATGGGTTTCGGCATAGGCCAGCGCCAGGGTCGAACCCCAGCTGCCACCGAACACCTGCCAGCGATCGACCTTCAGGTGCTCGCGCAGCTTCTCGATATCGGCAACGAGGTCCCAGGTGGTGTTGTCCACCAGATCCGCGTGCGGGGTGGAACGGCCGGCACCGCGCTGGTCGAACAGGATGATGCGGTACTTGGACGGGTCGTGGAACTGGCGCATCTTGTCGCTGCAGCCGCCGCCCGGGCCACCATGCAGCATCACCACCGGCTTGCCTTCCGGGTTGCCGCACTGTTCGAAGTACAGCGTGTGGCGGTCGTCGACCTTCAGGGTGCCGACGTCGTAGGGGGTGATGGCGGGGTACAGCGTACGCATGCTTGCAGCTCCAGGGTGATGCCCTGCCGGGGCAGGAGAACCTCCATTCTAGGCCGGTCGCCGCCCCAGGGTGACCCGGTCGCGCTGTTCAAGGTCCTGCGCGGTGCTTACCTCGGCCAGGCCGGCGGCGTCGAACAGCGCGCGGATCGCCGCGCCTTGGTCCCAGCCGTGTTCGACCAGCAGCCAGCCACCGGGCTGCAGGTGCGCGCAGGCGCCTTCGGCGATGGCACGGATGTCGTCCAGGCCATCCACGCCCGACGCCAGTGCCGTGGCCGGTTCGAAGCGCAGGTCGCCCTGCTGCAGGTGCGGGTCGTCACTGGCGATATAGGGCGGATTGCTGGCGATCAGGTCGAAGCGCGCACCGTGCAGCGGCGCATACCAGTCACGCCCACCTTCGGCGAAGCGCACGTTGCGCAGTTCATGGCGCGTGGCATTGCGCGCGGCGACGGCCAGTGCGGCGGTACTGGCGTCGGTGGCCAGCACCTGCGCCTGCGGCCGTTCGCTGGCCACGGCCAGGGCAATCGCACCGCTGCCGGTGCCGAGGTCGGCTACCTGCAGGGCGCGGTCCAGCGGCAGGCGCTCCAGCGCCAGCTCCACCAGCAGCTCGGTTTCCGGACGCGGGATCAGCGTGGCCGGGTCGACCTCCAGGTCCAGCGTCCAGAATCCGCGACGGCCGGTCAGGTAGGCCACCGGCTCACCGGCCACGCGGCGGGCCAGCAACGCCTCGAAGGCGGCCTGGTCATTGGCAGCCAGCGGATCGGTGGCGTGCGCGAACAGCCAGCTGCGCGGGCGGTCCAGTACATGCAGCAGCAGCAGTTCCGCCTCGTGGCGGGCGTCGCTGCTGCCCAAGCGAGCACTGGCGTCGGCTACGACCTGACGCAGGGTGGGTTGGGCTTGAAAGGACATGCTGCAATTGTAGAGCCGAGCCTGTGCTCGGCTGCTTCTGGAGCAGCCGAGCACAGGCTCGGCTCTACAAAACCAGAATCCGTTCAGGTTCCGCCGGGCGGGATAAGGAGGGACTATCGGCCCCAAGCAGCGGCCTGCCGAGATTTCCCTTGTCACACAGGCAATTGCAGGATGGCGATGGCGAGGTTCAGTGTCTGCTAAGGGCCATTCGATAGACTCCATCTATCGAATAGATGCAATCAATGGATTGTTCTTATCGCGAGCGAATGGGTAACCTAGCTCCTGTCGATTCACCCACTCCCCTTCACCAAGAGGAAAAATGATGTCCCTCATCAATACCCAGATCCAGCCGTTCGAAGCCAACGCCTACCACAACGGCGAGTTCATCAAGGTTTCCGACGCCAGCCTGAAGGGCCAGTGGTCCGTCCTGATCTTCATGCCGGCCGCCTTCACCTTCAACTGCCCGACCGAGATCGAAGACGCCGCTGACCATTACGCCGAGTTCAAGAAGGCCGGCGCCGAGGTCTACATCGTCACCACCGACACCCACTTCTCGCACAAGGTGTGGCACGAGACCTCGCCGGCCGTCGGCAAGGCCCAGTTCCCGCTGGTCGGCGACCCGACCCACCAGCTGACCCGCGCCTTCGGCGTGCACATTGAAGAAGAAGGCCTGGCCCTGCGCGGCACCTTCATCATCAACCCGGAAGGCGTGATCAAGACCCTGGAGATCCACTCCAACGAGATCGCCCGTGACGTGTCCGAGACCCTGCGCAAGCTCAAGGCTGCCCAGTTCACCGCCGCCAACCCGAACCAGGTCTGCCCGGCCAAGTGGAAGGAAGGCGAGAAGACCCTGACCCCGTCGCTGGACCTGGTCGGCAAGATCTAAGCCCTACCGGCCTGCCGTGGCCCCACGCCACGGCGCGCCCTTCATCCCCGTGCCGGTCCCCCCGCCGGCGTGGGGGTGAACCCAAGACAGCCAACGCTCGCCCGCCTTGGCCAGCCAGCCCCTTCCACGGTCGCTGTCTTGGGTTCACCCCTACCCCCAGCTGGTCCGCTACCTTCTACAGCGGTGCCACGCCCCCTGTTTGCCTGAAGCCAGGAGATGACCCGATGTTGGACACCAACCTGCAGTCGCAGCTGAAGACCTATCTGGAACGCGTGACCCGCCCGATCCAGATCACCGCGCACGCCGACGATGGCGCCAAGTCGCAGGAAATGCTGGACCTGCTGCAGACCCTGGAGAGCCTGTCGGACAAGATCTCGCTGCAGGTGCTGCGCGATGGGCAGGGCCGCGTGCCGTCCTTCGACCTGGGCACCCCGGGCCAGGACATCCACCTGACCTTCGCCGGCCTGCCGATGGGCCACGAGTTCACCTCGCTGGTGCTGGCACTGCTCCAGGTGGGCGGTCATCCGTCCAAGGCCACCGCCGAGCTGATCGAGCAGGTGCAGAACCTGGAAGGCGACTACCGGTTCGAAACCTACTTCTCGCTGTCCTGCCAGAACTGCCCGGACGTGGTCCAGGCGCTGAACCTGGCCGCAGTGCTCAACCCGCGCATCCAGCACGTGGCCATCGATGGTGCGCTGTTCCAGGACGAAGTCGAGAAGCGCGAGATCATGTCGGTGCCGACCGTGTACCTCAACGGTGAAGTGTTCGACCAGGGCCGCATGACCCTGGAGCAGATCGTGGCCAAGCTGGACACCAATGCCGGCAAGCGCGATGCCGAGAAGATTGCCGCCAAGGACGCGTTCGACGTGCTGGTGGTGGGCGGTGGCCCGGCCGGTGCGGCAGCGGCGATCTACGCCGCGCGCAAGGGCATCCGCACCGGCATCGCCGCCGAGCGCTTTGGTGGACAGGTGCTGGACACCATGGCCATCGAGAACTTCATTTCGGTGAAGGAGACCGAGGGCCCGAAGCTGGCCACGGCGCTGGAACAGCACGTGCGCGAGTACGACGTGGACATCATGAACCTGCAGCGTGCCAGCGCGCTGGTGCCGGCCGGCGAAGACGGCCTGGTGCAGGTGCAGCTGGAGAACGGTGCGGTGCTCAAGTCCCGTTCGGTGATCCTGTCCACCGGCGCACGCTGGCGGCAGATGAACGTGCCGGGCGAAGACCAGTACCGCAACAAGGGCGTGGCCTACTGCCCGCACTGCGATGGCCCACTGTTCAAGGGCAAGCGCGTGGCGGTGATCGGCGGCGGCAATTCCGGCGTGGAAGCGGCCATCGATCTGGCCGGCATCGTGTCGCATGTAACCCTTCTGGAGTTCGATTCCAGCCTGCGTGCCGACGAAGTGCTGCAGAAGAAGCTGCGCAGCCTGGCCAACGTGACGGTGCTGACCAGCGCACAGACCACCGAAGTGCTGGGCGACGGCAGCAAGGTCACCGGCCTGGTGTACAAGGACCGCATCGGCGGCGATGCCCACCGCGTCGAGCTGGAAGGCATCTTCGTGCAGATCGGCCTGCTGCCCAACACCGAGTGGCTGAAGGATGTGGTGGCGCTTTCGCCGCGTGGCGAGATCGTCATCGATGACCGCGGCCAGACCAACCTGCCGGGTGTGTTCGCTGCTGGCGATTGCACGACGGTGCCCTACAAGCAGATCATCATCGCCATGGGCGCCGGTTCCACCGCCGCACTGAGCGCGTTCGACCACCTGATCCGCTCGTCGGTGAGCAACAGCAGCGGTGCCGTTGCTGAAGCGGCCTGATCCACCGTTCCCAGATCACCGGGAACATTGTCTGCCTGTCGGGTAACCACGCCGTCAGCCGGTCCGTTACCCCTGGGGTGTAAGGATGAACCTACGTGATCTGAAGTACCTGGTAGCCCTGGCCGACCACAAGCATTTCGGCCGGGCTGCCGCCGCCTGCTTCGTCAGCCAGCCCACGCTGTCGACGCAGATCCGCAAGCTGGAAGAAGAGCTGGGCCTGCCGCTGGTGGAACGCGCACCGCGCAAGGTGATGCTGACCCCGGCCGGTCAGGAAGCGGCGGCACGGGCGCGGGTGATCGTGTCCGAAGTGGAACAGCTGAAGGAAGCGGCGCGACGCAGCCGCGATCCGGAAGCCGGCACGGTGCGCCTGGGCATCTTCCCGACCCTCGGCCCGTACCTGCTGCCGCATGTGATCCCGCGCATCCGCGAGCGCTTCCCGGAGCTGGAACTGCTGCTGGTCGAGGAAAAGAGCGACGTGCTGCTGGACCGCCTGCGCGAAGGCAAGCTGGATGCTGCGTTGCTGGCGCTGCCGGTGGTGGACGACCAGCTGCATGCCGAGTTCCTGTTCGAGGAGCCGTTCCTGCTGGCCGTCTCCGGGCGCCACCCGTTGGCCCGTCGCGAACATCTGGACGTGCAGGAACTGGCGACGCAGAAGCTGCTGCTGCTGGAAGACGGGCATTGCCTGCGCGACCAGGCGCTGGAAGTGTGCCGCCTGTTCGGCGCCAATGAGAAGTCCGAATTCCGCGCCACCAGCCTGGAAACCCTGCGGCAGATGGTCGCCGCCGACGTCGGCATCACCCTGCTGCCAAGTCTGTCGGTGCAGCCGCCAGTGCCGCGCTCGAACAACATCCGCCTGCTCGATTTCACCGGCGAGGGCCGTCCCAGCCGCCGCATCGCCATGATCTGGCGCCGCAGCTCGGCCATGAACGACTTCCTGATGGAGCTGGCCGACCAGTTCAAGCGTCTGCCGCAGGCGCTGTTCACGCTGGAGGCGCTCGATGCCGGCAGCGATGCACCGGCCCTGCCCGGCCCCGCGCTGAACGGCTGAGCCCCCGCAGTACCGGCCTGGAATCGGCAGGAGTCGATTCCGGCCGCATTTGTCCCCACAATACAGACAGGCGGCGCCAGCAGGTGCCGCCTTTTGCATGGCTTTCAACCAAGGAGCTTCACCATGAGTACCGCCAGCGGCCTGCCGCCGTCGATCACCGTTTCTACTTTCGACATGGACCGCCTGGACGCCATGCTCGAATCCCCCGCGCTGAGCCAGACGCCTGCCGCGCTCGCGCTTGCTGAAGAACTCAACCGGGCCACCGTGATGGCACCGGACCAGATTCCCGAAGGCATCGTCATGATGCATTCGCGCGTGGAATGCGAAGATGAAGTGTCGGGCGAAAAGCACGTCCTGACCCTGGTCTTCCCCCGCGAAGCCAACGTCGATGAAGGCAAGGTCTCCGTGCTGGCCCCGGTCGGCAGTGCCCTGCTCGGCCTTTCGATCGGCCAGAGCATCGACTGGAACGCGCCCGGTGGCCGGAAGCTGCGCCTGCGCGTGACCGCGGTCCATAACGACCGCCCCTGATTACCGCTGCGCACCGCGCGCGATTCGATTCCCTTGCACCAGGAGCCGCAATGAGTACCCCGTCCAAACTGTCCCAGCTGCGTGAACTGTCCGTGGTCGTCGCCGATACCGGTGACTACGAGGCGATCAAGCGCCTGCAGCCGGTGGACTGCACCACCAACCCGACCCTGGTGAAGAAGGCGCTGGACCTGCCGGTCTACGCCGAGCTGATCGAACGCGAACTGGCCTGGGGCCGCCAGCAGGGTGGCGACCGCGAAGCCGTGGTGCACGCGGTGGCCGACCGCCTGACCATCGGCGTCGGCGCGCTGCTGAGCACGCTGGTGCCGGGCCGGGTATCCACCGAGGTGGATGCCGACCTGGCTCACGACACCGCGGCCACCGTGGCCAAGGCCCGCCAGTTCATCCAGATGTACGCCGACGCCGGCGTGCCGCGCGAGAAGATCCTGATCAAGATCGCCGCGACCTGGGAAGGCGTGGAAGCCGCGCGCATCCTGCAGGCCGAAGGCATCGACTGCAACCTGACGCTGATCTTCAACCCGACCCAGGCGCTAGCCTGCAGCGAAGCCGGCGCGTTCCTGATCTCGCCGTTCGTCGGCCGCATCCTCGACTGGTACGTGGCCAACGGCCAGACCCCGGCCACCATCGACGAAGACCCGGGCGTGAAGTTCGTGCGCGGCGTGTACGCCGAATTCAAGCGTCGCGGTTCGCCGACGGTGGTGATGGGCGCCTCGTTCCGTTCGACCGCGCAGATCGAAGCACTGGCCGGCTGCGACCGCCTGACGATCTCGCCGGACCTGCTGGAGAAGCTGGACGCCGACCACGGCGAGCTGCCGCGCAAGCTGGTAGCCGGTGCAGCCGATGGCACGGCGGTGACGCCGATCGATGCGGCGAAGTTCGCGGCGGATCTGGCGGCCGATCCGATGGCCACCGAGAAGCTGGCGACCGGCATCGAGGCGTTTGCCAAGGATCTGGAAGCACTGCGCGAGCGGATCCGCGCGGCACTGTGAGGATTCCGGCCAACGGCTGAGCCCCTCGTGGCGGGGGGCTTGGTCGCGAAGAGCGGGTCATGTGGTTGGCAGGGTGGGTAGGCCGTGCAGGGGACGCTGCAAGTACGTCCCTGTAAGCTCGGTCGCCGCATCCATGCGGCTCACGCCCCTGCGCGGCCTACCCACCCTGCCTTCGACAGTTTCCTGCGGCCGCCCGCCACGGAAGAAAGAAAGAAGAGCAACAGCGGGTCGCGCGCTTCGCTTGCTCGGAGCCGAGCATGGCTCGGCTCTACAAGGGCAATGCAGAACCAAACAAAAAGGACGCGGCGAACGCCGCGTCCTTTTTGTTTTCCATCAGTTCGTCAGTAACCCAATGCTCTTTCCCACCGTCACCGGGAAACTGTCGGGGGTGGGGCGGTGTGGGTTGGCAGGACCGTTGGCGCCATGGATGGCGCCATGGATGGCGCCATCGAGCCCCCAGGGGTGAGGGCGCTTTGCTTGCGAAGCACTGCTTCGCAAGCGCCCGAACGCACAGCCGCCAGCGGCTGGGCCGGACCGCGGAGCGGGGTTCACGGCGTGTCTGCCAACCCACACCGCCCCACCCAACAAGCAGCGACCCAGAGCCGCTTTGGCTTTGGCTTTGGCTTTCAGCCGTTGACGTTGCCCGCCGCAGGCGGACCACCGCGCGTCAGCGCGGCGCCTCCACATCCAATCCGATCGGGCAGCTCACGCCGGTGCCGCCGATGCCGCAATAGCCGTTCGGATTCTTCGCCAGGTACTGCTGGTGGTAGTCCTCGGCGTAGTAGTACGCCGGTGCCGGGTACACGATCTCGGTGGTGATCGGGCCGTAGCCGGCCGCATCCAGCTGCGCCTGGTAGGCCTCGCGACTGGCCAGCGCGGCCTTGTACTGGCCCTCGTCGGTGGCATGGATCGCCGAACGGTACTGGGTGCCGGTGTCGTTTCCCTGGCGCATGCCCTGCGTCGGGTCATGGCTTTCCCAGAACAGCTGCAGCAGCCGTTCCAGGCTCACCACCGCCGGGTCGAACACCACCTGCACCACTTCGGTGTGGCCGGTCAGGCCCGAGCAGACCTCTTCATAGGTCGGGTTCGGCGTGATGCCACCGGCATAGCCCACCGAGGTGCTGTACACGCCCGGTTCGGTCCAGAACTTGCGCTCGGCGCCCCAGAAACAGCCCAGCGCGAAGCGGATCTGCTGCAGGCCGGCGAAGCGGTCCTTCAGCGGATGGCTGTTCACGAAGTGCTGGTTGCTGTGCAGCGGCAGTGGTTGGTCACGCCCCGGTAGCGCCTCTTCCGGGCGCGGCAGGCGCTGCTTGAAGGCGCCGATGCCGAGGATGCCCTGGCCAATTCCCAACATGATGCGCTCCTACGCCGGAAGGCCGGCAATGTCGTCTGCATCGGAAATGGGGTCGGACGGGGCCTGGCCCAAGTCCAGCGCCGCTACGATGTCCTCGGCCTGCGGCCGCGCCGCATCGGGGATGCCGACCCGCAACACGCCAAACAGCGGCAGCTCGCCCATCCCGCCCAGCAACTGCTCTCCGAACACAAACGCGGGGATACCGGCGTCTTCCAGGGCGTGCTTGACCAGATGGGCGTCGAACAGATTGTCGGCCTTGTACACGATGTGCATGCGGCGGCTCCTCGGGACAAGGGTCCAGCATACGCCTGGGGGCTGAATGGTGGAGAGGGCGGGATCCGAGAGTTGGCGGCGCCCGCGGGGGGCCCACGCCCGACGCCCCGGCGTGGGGGCGGCCGGGCGCGGGCCCGGCACCGACACTGG
>NZ_JAZKVY010000152.1:0-349 GCF_036624925.1 Stenotrophomonas sp. A3_2 | reverse complement strand
TGGCCCATCTCCTGCTACTGGCCGGCCTCGCCGCCTATTTCCTCGTCGGCGTCGCCCACCGGGAACCGGGGGCCTACGGCGCGCCCGGCCTCATCCTGGCCTGCGCCATCCGTCTCGCCGGCGAAAAATCCCTGCTCTGGCTCACCCTGCACCACGTACTCGGGGTCAACCTCCACAATCCGCCGCTGGCCGCCATGGCGCTCGCCCTGGCCGCCGCCGCCGCGCTCCTCGCCGTGGCCCTCCGCCGCGCGCCCACGCTATGGCGCCCGGCCGCCGTCACGCTCGGCGGCATCCTGCTGCTCTCCGCGCTGCTCGCGGCCGGCCGAGGCGATGCCGGCGCCGCCTTCGT
>NZ_JAZKVY010000015.1:0-317 GCF_036624925.1 Stenotrophomonas sp. A3_2 | reverse complement strand
GTACCCGACCGGGGGGTGGGTCGTCCTGTTGGGACGGTTCATCGGGGGTGACGCGCGGCGCCGGACTGCTATCGGTTTGGAGCGGGAAGGGCGGCAGGGCAGGAAACGCCGTAAACCCGTCCCAGGGGGCTCGGTCGGGGCCTGCCATCCGCCCACCGGCCCGGCCCGCCCCCCCCGCCCGCTCCAAACCGATAGCAGTCCGGCGCCGCGCGTCACCCCCGATGAACCGTCCCAACAGGACGACCCACCCCCCGGTCGGGTACGATGCTCGCCCCCCGTTCGGGACGCTGTACGCAATGAGCAAGAACAACGAAAAG
>NZ_JAZKVY010000151.1:0-58310 GCF_036624925.1 Stenotrophomonas sp. A3_2 | reverse complement strand
GGTTCCATCAGCAGCAGGAAACTGTCGAAGGCGGGGTGGGGCCGGTTGCGGGGGCGTGAGCCGCATGGATGCGGCGACCGAGCTTACATGGACGTACTTGCAGCGTCCCCCGCAACCGGACCCACCCCGCCATCCCTCAGTAGGCCCGCTGTTGCTGTTGAGGTTGCCGGCCAGCGGCCGGCACTACCCGCGGGTGCCGGGTGCAACTTGGCCGCAAACCCCATCCCTCAAAGCGGCAGCTGGGTCGTCTGCTTGATCCGCTGCATCGGAATCTCCGTCTTGGTGTTCTGCACCCCGGCGATCCGGTTCAGGTGCTGCATCTGGAACTGCCGGTAGGCATCAAGGTCCGCCACCGCCACCCGCAGCAGGAAATCGCAGTCACCGGCCATCAGATGGCATTCCAGCACTTCCGGGAACGACTTGATGCTGTTGATGAAGTGATTGGTGGTGTCCTCGTCCTGCCCCCGCAGCCACACCCGCACGAACACCGTGAAGCCACGGCCCACCTTGGCCTCGTTCAACAAGGCCACATAGCGGTCGATGTAGCCGCCCTCCTCCAGCAACCGCACCCGGCGCAGACAGGCCGACGGCGACAGCCCGACCAGGCGAGCCAGCTCCAGGTTCTGCAGGCGACCGTCGCGCTGCAGGGCGTCGAGGATGCGCCGATCGAGGTTGTCGAGCTGGTACTGCATGGGATTTCATCCGTTTCGCTTCTGGCCGCATGAAATATCAATCATCCAGAATCAAGTGGCATCAACGCAACCCGATTTCGTGATTGGACCGCTAGCATGGGCCACCCCCACCTTGTTGTGCCGTTCCATGGACGCCCGTACCACCCTCCCCCCGCCCGCCACCTGCGATACCGCCCCGCGTGCCGAATTCCTGCGCGGCCTGCGCGCCGCCGTGCCGGTGATGATCGGCTTCATTCCGTTTGCCCTGGTGCTCGGTGCGCAGGCGGCCCAGAAGGGCCTGAGCGCACTGGAAGTACCGCTGATGACCGGTCTCAACTTCGCTGGTGGCTCGGAGTTCGCCGCCGTCGAACTGTGGACCTCGCCACCGCACATCGCGCTGATCGTGGCCATCACCGCCCTGGTCAACAGCCGCCACCTGCTGATGGGCGCCAGCCTGGCCCCGCTGCTCCAGCACCTGCCGCGCCGACGCGTGCTGCCGGCCCTGTTCTTCATGTGCGACGAAAGCTGGGCGATGGGCGTGGCCGATGCGCGCCGGCGCGCGCTTGGCTTCAGCCTGGCCTACTACCTGGGCGTGTCGGCAGGCCTGTACACGGTCTGGGTGGCCTGCACCGCACTCGGCGCGGTCATCGGGCCGCTGTTGGGCGACATCCACGCCTATGGTTTCGACATGGCCTTCCCCGCCGTGTTCCTGGTGCTGCTGCGCGGCATGTGGCAGGGCATGAAGGCGGCGCGGCCGTGGCTGGTCAGCCTGGTCGTGGCCGCCGCCACTTATCTGCTGGTCCCGGGCGCGTGGTACGTGGCCAGCGGCGCACTGGCCGGCCTGGCCGCCGCCTGGCTGCTGGCGGAGGACGCAGCATGATCTTCAATGGCCTGATCCACTGGACCTCGGTACTGACCATCGTGCTGATGGCCGCCGCCACCTACCTGACCCGCATCGTCGGCTTCCTGGCGTTGCGCAACCGCACCCTGAGCAAACGTGCGGTGACGGTGATGGAAGCCGCGCCGGGCTGCGTGCTGATCTCGGTGATCGCCCCGGACTTCGTTGCCGACAAACCCGCCGACCTGGCCGCGCTGGCCATTACCCTGCTGGCCGCCACGCGGCTGTCGATGCTCCCGACCGTGCTGATCGGCGTGGTCTCGGCGGGTGTGTTGCGCTATCTGGTGGGGTAGCTACCGGTACGCCGGGCAACGCCCGGCGCACCGTAGTGGCGCAGCAGTGCAATCACGCGCTGCTGCTTGCCGCCAGCAGGCACAGGCTGCGCGGCGGCAGCGTCCAGGCGCCTTCCTCATCCGGCTCCAACGGCGTTTCGTCGGTCTGCAGGAGTACGCGCCGGAACGACAGGGCGTCGTCTGACACACAGAACCGCTGCGGCTGCTCGCCGGCGTTCAACAGCAGGGCCAGGCTGACATGCCGCCCGGGCTCGCGCAGGCCACTGTCCGGACTGCGACCGTCCAGCACGATCAGCAGCGCACGCAGCCCTGCGTCATGCCAGTCCGCTTCCTCCATGCCGCGACCATCGGGATGCCGCCAGTCGATATCGCGCAGGCCCAGCGACTCATCGTACTCGCCGCGCAGGAACCGGTTCCGGCGCAGCAGGCCGTAGCGTCGGCGCAGTGACAGCGCCCGCCGCACGAACGCCACCTGCGCCTGTGCAGCCGGCAATGCTGCGCGCTCCCAGTCGATCCAGCTCAGTGGATTGTCCTGGCAGTAGGCGTTGTTGTTGCCCTGCTGCGAATGGCCGAACTCATCCCCGGCGAGCAGCATCGGCGTGCCCTGCGCGAGCAGCAGCGTGGCCAGCAGGTTGCGCATCTGCCGCGCACGCAACGAAAGGATCGCCGCATCATCGGTGTCTCCCTCCACGCCGTGGTTGCTGGAAAGGTTGTGCGAGTGGCCGTCACGGTTGTCCTCGCCGTTGGCCTCGTTGTGGCGATCGTTGTAGCTGACCAGATCGTGCAGGGTGAATCCATCATGCGCCGTCACCAGATTGATGCTGGCCGACGGCCGCCTGCCGTGGTGTTCGAACAGGTCGGCCGAGCCGGTGAAGCGCGTGGCAAACTCCGCCAGCTGCCCGCCATCGCCACGCCACAGCGCGCGCACCGTGTCGCGGAAGCGGTCGTTCCATTCGGCCCAGCCCGGCGGAAACTGGCCCAGCTGGTAGCCGCCCGGGCCGATGTCCCATGGCTCGGCAATCAGCTTCACCTGGCTCAGGATCGGGTCCTGGCGTACCGCATCGAGGAAGCTGCCCGAGGCGTCGAAGCCATGCCGTTCGCGGCCGAGGATGGTTGCCAGGTCGAAGCGGAACCCATCCACCCGCATCTCGGTCACCCAGTAGCGCAGAGAGTCCATGACCATGCGCAGCGCACCGGCATTGGTCAGGTCGAACGTATTTCCGGTGCCGGTATCGTTGATGTAGTAGCGGCGATCATCGGCCAGGCGGTAGTAGCTGGCGTTGTCGATGCCCTTGAAGGACAGCGTAGGGCCCAGCTCATTGCCTTCGGCGGTGTGGTTGTAGACCACGTCCAGGATCACTTCGATGCCGGCATTGTGCAACCGCGCGACCATCTGCTTGAACTCGGCCACGATGCCCAGCGACAGGTAGCGAGGCTGCGGCGCGAAGAAGCCGATGGTGTTGTACCCCCAGTAATTGCGCAGCCCGCGCTCGAGCAGCTGCTGGTCATCGACGTATGCGTGCACGGGTAGCAGTTCGATGGCGGTCACGCCCAGATGGCTGAGGTGGTCGACCACTGCGTCATGGCGCAGGGCAGAGAAGGTGCCACGCTCGGCCTGCGGGACATCGGGATGCTGCATGGTCAGCCCGCGCACATGCGCTTCGTAGATCACGGTCCGGTCCCAGGGCGTGGCAGGTGCACGCTCGACACCCCAGCTGAAGGCCGGGTCGATCACGGCGCAGCGCGGCATGTAGCTGGCGCTGTCGCGGCGGTCGAAACTGAGATCGCCATCGCGGTGACCCAGGGTGTAGCCGAACAGGTGGGGGGCCCACTTCAGTTCGCCGACGATCTGCTTGGCGTAGGGGTCCAGCAGCAGCTTGTTGGGATTGAAGCGATGGCCCTCTTCCGGCGCATACGGGCCGTGCACCCGGTAGCCGTAACGCTGCCCGGGCCGCACGTCCGGCAGGTAACCATGCCAGATCTCGTTGGTGTACTCGGGCAGCGCGATGCGTTCCACTTCGCGGTTGCGTCCATCGAACAGGCAGAGTTCCACCCGTGTGGCATGCCGCGAGTACAGTGCGAAGTTCACACCCAACCCGTCCCAGGTCGCCCCCAGCGGGAAGGGCCGGCCTTCGCGCACGCGCGAGGTCTGCGTCCACTTACGGCTCGCCATCAGTGCCCTCCTCCCCGCGCGCGGCGGCAATCTCGGCTTCCACCAGCCGCTCGGCCATGTGCCAGTGCCGTTGCTGCTGGTCGTCCGGGCGCCCTTCTGCCTCCCAGATCTGGTGGGCAAGTGCCTCAATCCGCTGCCGTCGTTCCCTGCTGTCCATCCCTACCTGTCTCCTCGTTGATCCATATCGCCAACGGGCTGCCAGCCAGAAGCCCGGCCACGTCCGCGGTTGCGTTGAAATGTTCGATGCGCCCGTCCAGGACATTGCGCATGGGGCCTGCCGGCAGCCCACGCAGCGTCACGCCGCTGCCGACGTCGCGCGGAATGTGCAGGCTGGGCCCCGGCATGGTGGTGGGCGAACTTCGCCGTACGACCACCAGCAGCACCTGCGCCTGATGCCTACGCGTGAACGCCAGCCACGGCGAGCGCGCAGGCGCGGACAGCGGCTGCAGCGCGCCGTGCAGGAAAAGATGCGGGTGCCTGCGGCGGCAATCGAGCAACTGCCGGAGCAGGAATGCCTTGATCCCACCGTCCCGCCAGTCATCCAGCAGCGCGGGCCACCCGCGCGCATCACGCAGCCACGCGTGCCGCGCCGGATAGTCCACCGCGTGCCGGTTGTCCGGGTCCACCAGGCTCAGGTCCCAGCCTTCGCCGCCCTGGTAGAGGTCGGGCACGCCGGGCAGGCAGTGCTGCAGGCACAGCTGTGCCAGGCCGTTGCAGGCGCCCGCCGGCGCGATGCGCGCCACGAACGTCGCCAGCGCCTCCCGCACCGGCTGCAACGGCGCTCCATCCAGCAGCGCGTGCAGCCACTGCGCGGCGCCCTCCTCCACGGCCACGTTGGGATCGGACCAGCTGCTGACCCGTTTGCCCTCGCGCAATGCCTTGGTCAGCCATTGCACCATCCTCGATGCGAAGTCGGCGCCGGGGGTACCGTGCATCGGCCACGCGGCGACGAGCGCCTGCCATAGCGCATAGGTCTCGGCACCCGGCAACGGCATCGGCGCGCCGGCGTGGGTCGCCATCCGGCTCCAGCGCCGCACCGCGTCCCGCCACTCGACCGTGCAGGTACTGAGAACCGCCAGCCGTGCCCGGCTGTCGGCCCCGCGCTTGTGATCGTGGGTGGCCAGCGCAAGCAGCGCCCTGGGATGGCGCCGCAGGCGCCCGGCTGCATGTTCCAGCAGCTCGCGCCCTTCCATGCCCAGCCGCTGCGGATCACTGCCGACTTCGTTGCGCGACAGCAGCCTGAAATAGCGATAGAACCCGGTATCTTCCACCGACTTGGCATTCAGCGGCGCGGCCAGCTGCCCGAACCGTACGCGCAGCTCGGTTTCAGCCGGCGCCTGGCCGGGAAGTGCCTGCAGCAGCAGATCCAGCGCGGCGCGTGCGGCACCGTCCAGCGCCTCGCGCGCAGCACCGGCAGCGTCCACCAGCGCCTTTCGTTCACCCGCCCCCTCCAGCGAATAGGGCCGGTAGGTGCGGTAATGCCGCAGCAATGAAGCCAATGCGCGTGCCAGCGCAGCCACTCCGATATCGGCCTCGGCCAGCCGGGGCTGCAGGACCTGCTGCGCACTGCGCAGCAGCCGCTGGAAGTCTGCGTGAAGGCCCTGGCGCAACATCATGCCGCGAGCGTCCTGCTGAATCCGGTCAAAGCTGCGCGAGTCACCGCCCAGCGCCTGCCACGTGCGCGAGAGCGCGGGGGCAGCCGCCGCATCGTGCAACCAGGCACCGGTCTGGTCCATGAAGTCATAGCCGGTGGTACCGTCGCAGGCCCAGCTGTCGGGCAGCTGCTCGCCCTCGGCCAGTATCTTCTCCACATGCAGGCTCACCGCCTGCGGATCACGACCGCCGGCCGCACAGGCTGCGTCGAGCGATTCACGAAGGCGCCGCAGGTAGGCGCCCGGGGAGGACAGGCCATCCACATGATCGATACGCAGGCCGTCCACCCGTCCCTCGCGTACCAACCGCAGCGGCAGCGCATGCACCGCCTCGAACACGTCGTCGCGCTCCACCCGCAGCGCGGCCAGTTCATTGATATCGAAAAAGCGCCGGTAGTTCACCTGATCGCCCGCCGTGCGCCACCAGGCCAGCCGGTAGTGCTGCCGCTGCAGCAGCGTATGCAGCCGTTCAACGCTGCGGTTGCAGCGCTCGGCCCACGCCGGCCACTGCGCGGGGTCCAGTGGATGGCTGCGCGGCGACAAGGGCAACGCCAGACCATGGTGGCGCAGCACGGGACGCGCGTTGTCCACCACCACGCGCACTACGCCATCGCGCACCGCGTCGTGCAACGGCCGGTCCAGTGCAGGCAGCCAGAGCCGGCCCTCGCAGCCCGGCGCCTCCCAGTCGATGTCAAACCATTCTGCGTGCGGGCTTCGACGCCCGTGCATCAGCACATCGTTCCACCAATGGCTGTGCGGGGACGCCGCCAGATGGTTGGGTACGATGTCGAGGATCAGGCCCATGCCGTGCGCGCGCGTCGCTGTGGCCAGTTGCCGGAAGGCTTCTTCGCCGCCCAGTTCCGGATTGATGCGGGCCGGGTCGATGCCATCGTAGCCATGCGTAGACCCGGGCAGCGCAGCGGTGATCGGCGACAGGTAAAGGTGGCTGACGCCCAGCGCGGCGTAGTACGGCAGCTGCGTCGCGGCGGCCTCGAGGTCGAAGCCTGCATGCAATTGCAGGCGTACGGTGGCACGCAATGGAGTCATCGCCGCTCCCTCCGCCGCGTGGCGCTGAAGCGGGCAATACGTGCGTCAACCGCGTCCTGGTCCCACGCTAGCGGTTGCCGCCGGCGCCAGTTCGGATGGCCGTTGACGGTGCCCGGCAGGTTCACCTGCGCGCGACTGCCCAGGGCGTCTTCCAGCGGGAGCAGCGCCAGCCGTGACGATGCGTGCGCGACCAGCGACAGCGCACGCGCTTCAAGCGTGGCCCCCTCGCCCCGGGCGACTGCGGACAGCGCCTGGACCTCTCTGGAGCGCGCGTGCAGCGCCGACGGAAGCCCGCTCAGCTCACCCAGGCGGGCGCGCCAGCGCAGGTCGCGCCCGTGCAGCCAGCCGGACAGCGGTGGCAGATCATGGGTGGAGGGCATGGCCACCGCATCGCGGCGCCACCGTGGCGCCGGCAGGAAGCGCTCACCGTTGCGGGCGAACGGCAGCACCTCGATGCCCAGGATGCCGCGGGCTGCCAGCCGCTGGCGAACGCCCGGCGGCACCACGCCCAGGTCTTCACCAATCAGCACGCAGCGATGCCGCCACGATTCCAGCACCAGCAGGTTGATCAGATCATCGAACGGATAGCGCAGGTAGACGCCCTGCCCGGCGCCCGCCCCGCGGGGAAGCACCCACAGGCGCTGCAGGCCAAGGATATGGTCGATGCGCAGCCCGCCACGGCCGGCCATCACAGCGCGCAGCACGCGGATGAACGGCTCAAAGCCCTCGCGCTGCAGGGCGAAGGGTGACCAGCTGGTGATACCCCAGGCCTGGCCCAGCGGATTGAACGCATCCGGCGGCGCGCCCAGTTCAAGACCCTGCAGCAGTTGGTCGCCGCCGGTCCGCGCCTCGACGCCCTGCGGTGCGCAACCCACCGCCAGATCCGCGATCAGCCCGATCGACGCGCCGTCGTTGCGCAATCCCGCCTGCACCTGCGCCCAGCCCTGCCGCGCCAACCATTGCGCAAACGCATGGTCGTCGGCGCTTCCAGTGAACCGGTCGGCGGCGTGCTGGCAATAGCGCAGCAGGGGTTCGCCTTGCGCATCGCGCCACGTCTGCATCTGTTCGCACTGTGCCGGCGCCTGCTGCCGCAGCCACTGGTGCACCTGGCGCAGCCAGCGCCACTTCAACGCCGCCGAGTGCGGCCAGTGGATGCGGCGCGCTGCGGTGGCGGCTGCAACTGCCGTTGCCAGTGCTTGGTCTTCAGCCAGCACGGCGTCGGCTGCCTCCGGCAGTACCTGCGGCAGGGACACCTGCAGTGGATCGAGCCAGTGCCGGTCGCTGGGCGAATAGGGGCTGTAGCCTGGCCCAGGTGGCAAGCCGGCATGCAGCGGGCTCAACGCCACTGCATCGCCGCCGTGACGGTGCAGCAGTTCGCTCCATCGTGCACAGCCGGCGCTGTCACCGATGCCAGCGTCGCAAGAGGCGCGAAGGCTGTAGACCTGCGCCGACAGGCCCCAGCCGCGCAGCGTGCCCTGCGGCCACCAGGCACGTTGTGGCGCCACCGCAACCGCCTGTTGCCGGTCGCCCCGGCGCCACTGCCAGTAACCCGGCTGGTCCGGCACGCGCCAGCGCCCTTGCGCATCGGCGCGTGCCGGCAGCACTGCGCCATGCTCATCCACCCAGCACGCTGCGCCGGCTGCGTCCGGCATCGCCAGCAGCTGTCCACAGCAGGCCGTGCGCAGGCCACCGTGCTCGGGCGCTGCATCGCCCTGCAGCCCCTCCAGCACCGCGCGCAGCACGTCCGGTGCGACCTCGCGCTCGACACCGGCCACGTCGGTCCAGCGAACCAGCAGGCCCGCGCGCCGTGCCGCCTCCAGAACCGCCGCATCGGTCCTCATGCGGCGACCCAACAGGCAAGCACGCCGCCGCCTGCGGGCAGCAACGTGGCAGCGTCCGGCCCTACAACGTGCTCCCCGGCCGGCATCGCATGCACCACCGGCGACGGGCCGACATTGACCGCGATCCACCACTGGCCCGACGGCAGCTGCCAGCCCGCCTGCACCGCGCCTTCGCCCAGCACGCGCGCACCCAACGACCGCGCCTGCAGCAACCCGGGTTGCAGATAGCGCCTGCGCAGTGCCAGAAACCCGCTCGTGCAGCGCAGCCAGTCCTGCGACCAGGGATCATCGCCGGGCGGCGACGTGTAGGACGCCTGCAGGGTGGCCGGGTCGTTCGGGTCGGGAATACGCGCGCGCGAGGCGGCGTCGGCAAAGGCGCTGAAACCAGCGAACTCGCGGCGACGCCCTTCGCGCACCGCCTCGTCCAGCGGCGGCGCGTAGTCGGTGAAGAACAGGAACGGCGATTGCGCCTGCCACGGTTCGCCCATGAACAGCAGCGGGATCATCGGCGTCAGCAGGGTCAACGCCAGCGCCGCACGCAGCCGCGCAGGATCGGTCAGCATCGACAGGCGCTCGCCGAGAGCGCGGTTGCCTACCTGATCGTGGTTCTGCGCGAATACCACAAAACGCGCGGGCGACAGGTCGGCGCTGGGTTCGCCGCGGGGATCGCCGCGCAGGTCCGGTTCGCCCTGCCAGGCGAATCCCTCGGCCAGGCAGCGCGCCAGCAGCGCTTCGGCGCGACCGGCATAGGCCGCGTAATAGCCCTCCTGCTCGCCGGTCAGCATCACGTGCAGTGCATTGTGGAAGTCATCGTTCCACTGCCCCTGGTAGGCGCCGCGCAGCCACCGCGCCTGGTTGCGCTCGTTCTCCAGCACCAGGTGCGCGTGCGGGGCCACCGCACGTACCTCATCGGCCAGCTGCTGGAGGAAACGGTCATCGTCAATGGCGTGCACCGCGTCCAGGCGCAGGCCATCGAAGCCGTAGTCGCGCAACCACATCAGCGCGTTGTCGATGAAAAAGCGCCGCACCCAGGGCTGGCGGAAGTCGATGGCCTCGCCCCACGGCGTGCTGCGGTCGTCACGGAAGAACCCGCGCGCGTAGTCGCGCAGGTGGTTGCCCTGTGGTCCGAAGTGGTTGTAGACCACATCCAGCAGCACCGACAGCCCTGCATCGTGCGCCGCTTCGATGAAGGCCCTCAGCGCTGCCGGCCCGCCATAGGCATGGGCCGGCGCATACGGGAACACGCCGTCGTAGCCCCAGTTGCGCTGGCCGGGAAACTGCGCGACCGGCATCAGTTCAATGGCGGTGATGCCCAGCGCGGCCAGCATCGGCAGCTGCGCGGTCAACGCCGCGAAGCCGCCGCCGGCCTCGATGTGTGCTTCATAGATCACCAGATCCTGCCAGGCATGCCCGCGCCAAGCGGGTTGCGCCATGGCCGTGTCCAGCACCACCGCGCTGTCTCCGTCGATGCCGTCCGGCTGCCAGCGCGAGGCCGGGTCGGGCACGTCCTGACCGGAAGGAAGGCGAAAACGGTAGCGGTCGCCATGCGATGCCGGTGTCCGCAGCCAGTGGCAGCCGTCCGGGTCACGTTGCATCGGCTGTTGCGTGCCGCGCAGGCACAGCGCCATCGTCCTTGCGTCCGGTGCCCACACGCGGAACTCCACCCCGTCACCGGCCACCGGCCAAGCGCCCAGGCGCGGGGCCACTGTGGTCATGCATCAACCTGCAGGTACAGCGTGGACAGCGGCGGCAGCGTGAGCCGCAGCGACTGTGCGTGGCCGTGCATCGGCCTCGACTCGGTGTGCACTGCACCGAGGTTTCCCGCATTGCCGCCACCGTAATACGCGCTGTCGGTGTTGAGCCGTTCGCTCCAACGCCCCGGGTGCGGCACGCCGACCCGGTAGCCGTCGCGACGTACCGGAGTGAAGTTGCTCACCACCAGCAGGGTGCGGCCGCTGCCGGCCGGATCCCGGCGGATGAGCGCGTAAACGCTGTTGCGGCTGTCGTCGGCCACGCTCCAATCGAAACCGCGTTCGTCGCGCTCGTCGCGATGCAACGCGGGTTCGGCGCGGAGCACGCTGTTGAGGTCTCGCACCAGGCGCGACAGGCCCTGGCCCTCACTGCTGGCCGCCTGTGCCCAGTCCAGTACCGCATCGTGCGACCACTCGTGGCCCTGGCCGAACTCGCCGCCCATGAACAGCAGTTTGCTGCCCGGGTGCGCCCACATGAAACCGTAGTACGCGCGGAGCTGGGCCAGCCGCTGCGCCGGCTCGCCCGTCATCTTGGCCAGCAGCGCTCCCTTGCCATGCACCACCTCGTCATGCGACAGCGGCAACACGAACCGTTCGGAGAAGGCGTAGACCAGGCCGAAGCTGATCTCGCTGTGGTGATGCTGGCGATGGACTGGATCGCGTCCCAGGTACTGCAGGGTGTCGTGCATCCAGCCCATGTTCCATTTGTGGGTGAAGCCAAGCCCGCCCTCCTCCACCGGCGCGGTCACCCCCGGCCACGCGGTGGATTCCTCGGCGATCACCAGCACATCCGGGAAACGCTCACGCAGCGCCTGGTTCATCCGCCGCAGGAACGCGACCGCCTCCAGGTTCTCGCGCCCGCCCTGCTCGTTGGGTATCCACTCCCCCTCGGCACGGCTGTAATCCCGGTACAGCATCGACGCCACAGCATCCACGCGCAGACCGTCGATATGGAACCGCTCCACCCACTCCAAGGCACTGCCGATCAGGTAGGCAGCCACTTCGTTGCGGCCGTAGTTGTAGATCAGCGTGTCCCAGTCGGCGTGCACCCCTTCGCGCGGGTCGGCATGCTCGTACAGCGCGGTGCCATCGAACCCGGCCAGGCCATGCGCATCGTTCGGGAAGTGCGCGCTCACCCAGTCCACGATCACCCCTACGCCGGCCTGGTGGCAGCGGTCCACGAAGCGTGCGAAGGCCTGCGGCGTGCCATGGCGCGCCGTCGGCGCGTAGATGCCCAGCGGCTGATAGCCCCAGGAACCGCCAAAGGGATGCTCGCTGACCGGCAGCAGCTCGATGTGGGTAAAGCCGAGTCCGGCCACGTACGGAATCAACCGGTCGGCCAGGGCGTCCCAGTCCAGCGGCGCACCCTCGTCGCTGCGCTGCCAGGAGCCCGCATGTACTTCGTAGATGGACAGCGGTGCGCAGGTTCCGGCCTGGCGCCGGGCCTCCAACCAGGCGTCATCGTGCCACTGCATCGGCGCCGCCGAAGGCACCCGCGAAGCGGTGGCCGGTGGCAGCTCGGCCCAGCGCGCCATCGGATCGAACTTGTCGGGCATCACCCGGCCGTCGGCGCCGACGATGCGGAATTTGTAGCGGGCACCGGCCTGCACGCCCGGCAGGAACAGCTCCCACACGCCGGCGGTGTGACGCAGCCGCATCGGATGGCGTCGGCCATCCCATCCATTGAAATCGCCAACCACCGCGACCCGCTGGGCATTGGGTGCCCACACCGCGAAGCGCACGCCCGCGATGCCCTGCACCTGCATCGGCACCGCCCCCAGCTGCCGCGCCGCATCGGCATCACCGGCATGGAACCGCTGCAGCAGTGCTTCGTCCAACAGTGGACCGAACGCATAGGCATCGTGCACCTGCTCCACGCCCTGTTCGAAATGCAGGGCAAGCAGCGGTATCGCCGCGTCGCCGGCCGCGCCCTCGAACAGGCCGGGCAACGGGCCGGGGGACAGGTCCCAGCGCCGCCCGTCGTCTGCGATCACCTCGACGCGCTGCGCGTGCGGCACCAGCACGCGCAGCTGGCGTCCGCCTTCTGGCTGGCGATGCGGGCCCAGCCAGGCGAATGCATCGGCCGGGCGCGCGTGGACGAGGTCCTCCAGGGCCGGCGCGATGCGCTGATCCAATCCCGTCTCCGTGATCGCTTCATCCACCAGGGCGACCAGATGCAGGCTGTCGTGGCTCATGCAGCCACCTGGCAGGTCTGCTGGTACAGGGCCAGATAGGCGCGTCCGGCCGCATCCCAGCCACCCGGCCGCAGCATGGCCGCGCGGCGCATGGCCTGCAGCAGGCCCGGCAGGCGGAAGGTGCGCATCGCCCGTTCCACGCAGCGGCGCAGTCCATCAGCGTTGGCGCCATGGAACAGGAATCCGGTCACGCCATCCTCGACGGTATCCACCAGCCCGCCGGTCGCGTGCGCGATGGGCAGGCAGCCGAAGCGCTGTGCGTACATCTGGCTCAGCCCGCAGGGTTCGAAGCGTGAAGGCATCAGCAGGAAATCGGCACCGGCAAACATCTGGCGGGCCAGCGCTTCCTCGAACCCGATGAAGGCGCCCACCCGCCCCGGGTAGCGGCGGGCCAGCGCCTGCACCTGTGCTTCCACCTGCGGCTCGCCACCGCCGATGATGACCAGCTGGCCGCCGGCCGCCACGATCTGGGGCGCCACGTCGCAGGTGATGTCCAGGCCCTTCTGGTGCACCAGCCGCGAGACCACCGCAAACAGCGGGCCGGTCGACGGCGCCAGGCCGAACGCCTTGCGCACCGCATGCGCGTTGGTGGCGCGCCCGGTCCACTCACCAATGCCGAAGTGGGCCTTGAGATGGATATCGCGGCGCGGGTCCCAGCTGGCATCGATACCGTTGACGATGCCACTCAGGTGCCCGCCGGCCGCCCTCCGTGCCAACAGGTCATGCAACCCGCAGCCGTCATCCGGGGCGGTGATCTGCTGCGCGTAGCGCAGGCTGACCGTGTTCAGCCGCGTGGCATTGGTGATGCCGCCCTGCAGGAACGACATCTGACCGTGGAAGTGTAGCTCATCCAGGTGTTCGGCCGGCACGCCCAGCACGGGTGCAAGCGCGTACGGAAACAGCCCCTGGTAAGCCAGGTTGTGGATCGTCAGCAGGGTCGGCACGGCCGTCCGGTCCCAACGCACGTAGGCGGCCGCCATGGCCACCGGCCAGTCATTCAGGTGCAGCAGCTGCGGCGACCAGTCCAGCCCGGCACGCCCGGCCGCAATCTCCGCAGCCGCATGCGAAAGCGTCGCGAAGCGAACCGCGTTGTCCTTCCACTCCTGCCCCTGCCCGTCCACGTAGGGCGAGCCCTCACGCTCGTACAGCTCCGGCGACAGCAGCACATAGATCGGAAGGCCGTCGGCCTGCACCGCCATGCCGATCGCGCACGCCGGCAAGCCGGCCCGCGCGCTGACCTGCCCCACTCGCTGCAGCTGTGGCAGGCGCTGCAGTACCTCCGGGTAGCCGGGCAGCAGCACGCGCGAATCACACGCACCGCGCACCGCACGCGGCAGGGCCGCAGCCACGTCGCCCAGGCCACCGGCCTTGACGAAGTCCGCCATCTCGGTGGCAACGAACAACACGCGCTGCACCAGTTCCGGCAGATCCAACGGTTGCGAATGGCCGCGGCGGGTGCCGATCGGCACGGGCGTGACGGGAGAGATCGCAACGGGTGAAGCGGACTGGGCGGCGCGGGCCATGGGGATGATCTCGGATGCTTCAGGCAGACAGACGCCAGCGGCGCCCGGACGGGCGCTGGTGCTGGGAAGGAAGTCGACGCAGGACGTGGGGGACGCCAGCGAGAGGCTCAGGACGACAATAGCCCTCCATGCGATCAATCAACCGTGAAGCCATGGCGATTTCTTTGTGACAAGGCGTCATGAGCTCAGTACGCATGAGGTACGCCCGCCAGCCGCCCGTGCCTCACCTGTAGAGCCGAGCCCACGCTCGGCTGCGGGCAGTCCCGTTGCCGCTCGAGCCGAAAATGGGCTCGGCTTTACAGAGATTCTCCCTGCGACACCCGGTCGCAGGCCTTCGCGCTACGCGCTTGACCAATGTCAAACCGCCCGCTGCCACGCGGGCGTATTCCTATGCAGAACCCGAACACGCCGGCGCTGCCGGCCTCTACAAGGACCCTGCGATGAGCTACTCCCCCGACAACGCCCAGCTCGTGAATGCGCTGCAGAACGTCATGGTGATCTCCACCACCGACCTGCAGGGCAACATCACCTACGCCAATGACCTGTTCTGCACGCTCACCGGCTTCGCCCGCGAAGAGCTGATCGGCCAGCCGCACAGCATCGTGCGCCACCCGGATGTGCCCAAGGCGGTCTACAAGGACATGTGGGACACCATCAAGGCCGGCAAGACCTGGACCGGGATCGTGCCCAACCTCGGCAAGGGCGGCGTGCTCTACGTGGTCGACACCACCGTGCAGCCGCTGTTCGACGCCGAAGGCAACATCACCTCCTACATCAGCATCCGCCGCGTGGTGAACGACCTGATGCAGAACTACGACCTGGTCGAGTTCAGCAAGGAAAAGTTCGACGACTTCTACGCGGCCGCGTGAACGCCCTCCCGACCAGTACGCCCTTCAGCCGCCTGCTGGTGGGTTTCGCGTCCGAGTCGGGCAATGCCCGCGCCCTGGCCCAGCGCTTGGGCGCGGACCTGCAGCCGCACGCGCCGCAGGTGCTCCCGTTCAACGACATCGACGTGGCCAGTCTCGGCCACGGCGATGTGCTGCTGGCGATTTCCAGCTCGTTCGGCGATGGAGAACCGCCGGCCAATGGCGAGCGGTTCTTCGAAACCCTGCGCCAGACCCCGACGCTGAGCGGCCTGCGCTATGCGGTGTTCGGCCTGGGTGACACCGGCTACCCCAGCTTCTGTGGCTTCACCAAGGCGCTGGATGCTGCGCTGAGCGAGCGCCAGGCGCAGCCGCTGCTGCACCGCGTGGACGCCGACCTGGGTTACGAGCAGTTCTTCCAGCAATGGCAGCCGGTGCTGGGCCAGGTGCTGGAGGGCGACCTCAACGCGGGCCACGACCTGCACCTGCAGGTCACCGCCTATGGCGAAGACGATGCCTTTGCCGCCCGCATTCTCGAACGCCGCCGCTTGAACAGCAGCGACCCCGCTGCCTGGCACCTGCAGCTGGACATTGCCGGCAGTGGCATGGCCTACCGCGCGGGTGACACCCTGCACGTGGTGCCGGAGAACGATCCTGCCCTGCTGCAGGCATTGGCCACTTGGTACGGCGACAGCACCGCCGTGGCCGCCCTGCGCGACCGCGAGCTGCGCCTGCTGAGCAAGAGCGTGCTGCGCGAGCTGGCCCGGCTCGGTGGCAGCGAAACGCTGAAGGGCCTGCTGAAGGTCAGCCAGAAGCGCGAGCTGGACGCCTACCTGCACGGCCTGGACCTGCTGGACGTGCTGCAGGACCACGCCACCCCGGACAGCATGCCGCTGCCGCGGCTGCGTGAACTGCTGTCAGCGCGGCTGCCGCGTGCCTATTCAATCGCCTCGCACCCGCGCGACGACCAGCTGAGCCTGTGCGTGCGCGAAGTGCATTACACCCTGCGCGGCCGCGAGCGCTTCGGCACCGCTACCGGCAGCCTGCTGCACGGTGGCGACCACGCCCGTGTGTACTGCCGTTCCAACCCTGGCTTCCACCTGCCCGATACCGGCCAGACGCCGCTGCTGCTGGTCGGCACCGGCACCGGCATCGCACCGCTGATGGGCCTGATGCAGGAACTGCAGGCCAACGGCTGCGAACGCGAGGTGCACCTGGTGTTTGGCGAGAAGCACAGCAAGCGCGACTACCTGTACCGCGACCAGCTGCAGGACTGGCATACCCGGGGCGTGCTGGCCGGCCTGCATACCGCGTTCTCGCGCGATGGCGCCGAAAAGGTCTATGTGCAGCATGTACTGCGGCAGCGCGGCGATGAAGTGCGCGATGTGCTGGCCCGCGGTGGGCATCTGTACCTGTGCGGCAACAAGCGCCACCTGGAAAGCGCGGTGCGCGAGGCCATCGATGCCGTCGCTGGCGAAGGGCGCTGGGACGCGCTGCGCGGTGAAGGCCGCACGCACTGCGAATTGTATTGATCCTTTGATCCTGTAGAGCCGAGCCCATGCTCGGCTGCTGTTGGCGGTGTCGCGCAGAGCAGCCGAGCATGGGCTCGGCTCTACAGGTGCAGGTCAATCGCCGACGATCCGGCCGTCCACCACGCGCGCCACCTGCTGGCCGAACATGGCCACATCCTGCGGGTCATGGCTGATCAACAGCAACGGGATGCCGGTCCGGTCCAGCACCGTTTCCAGCTCCTGACGCAGGTGGTGGCGCAGGTCATGGTCCAGTGCGGAGAACGGCTCATCCAGCAGCAGCGCCTGCGGCTGCGTCACCAGGGCGCGCGCCAATGCAGTGCGCTGGCGCTGGCCACCGGAGACCTGCGAGGGCAGCAGATCGCCCACCGTGTCGATGCGGAAGGCGTGCAACCACTGCTCCACGGCATCGAAACGCTGGCCGAGCCCCGGATTCAACCAGCCCTTCTGCAGCCCGAACGCCACGTTCTGGCGCACGCTCAGGTGCGGGAACAGCGCGTAGTCCTGGAACACATAGCCCAGCCGGCGGCGCTGCGGCGGCAGATCCACGCCGGTGGCCGCATCGAACAGGGTCTGCCCCTGCACGCGCACATGACCCTGGCCCGGCCGCAGCAGCCCGGCCACCGCCTTCAAGGTCAGGCTCTTGCCCGCGCCCGAGGGCCCGAACAACACCACTTGGCGCTGCGTGCACTGCAGCGATACGTCCAACACGAAATCCTGGCCGGCCGCCTGCAGGCGACGCTGCACCTGCAGGTCAAGCCACATCACGCAGCTCCCGGCGACGTCCGCCCACCAGCCGCGCAGCCAGCAACAGGATCACGATGCAGACCATCGAGGTCAGGATCACCAGCGCATTGGCCCTGCCATCCTGACCGGCCTGCACCGCCTCGTAGATGGCAATCGACAGCGTCTGCGTGCGGCCCGGAATGCTGCCCGCCACCATCAGCGTCGCGCCGAACTCGCCCATCGCGCGTGCAAACGCCAGCAACAGACCGGCAAGAATGCCACGCCAGGCCAGTGGCAGCGTGATGCGGAAGAACACCGCCGCTTCGGACACTCCGAGCGTGCGTGCGGCCTGCTCCAGCTGCCCGTCCACTTCCTCGAACGCCGCGCGCGCCGGCTTGAACACCAGCGGCAACGAGGCCACCGCCGCAGCGATCACCGCGGCCTGCCAGGTGAACACCAGGTTGATGCCGAACCACGACTGCAGCCACGCACCGATCGGGCCGTTGCGACCGATCAGCACCAGCAGGTAGTAGCCGAGCACCGTCGGTGGCAGCACCATCGGCAGGGTCAGCAGCGAATCCAGCAGCTCACGGCCAGGAAAGCGCCGACGCGCCAGCAGAGCGCCCAGTGCCACACCCAGCACCAGATTGATCGCGGTGGCCCAGCCGGCCACCTTCAGCGACAACCCCAGCGCGGTCCAGTCCAGATCCATGCCTCAGGGCTTGCCGAACCCGTGCCTGGCCAGAATCGCCTGGCCCTGTGCCGAACGCACGAAGGCAGCGAAGCGCCGTGCCTCTGCCGGCTGCGTACTGGCCCTGGTCACCGCCAGCGGATACGCAATGCGCCCGGACACCGGCACCGCGAACGCACGGCGCACCCGGTCGGGCATCGCCTGTGCATCGGTGGCATAGACGAAGCCGGCATCCACCTCACCGCGCGCCACGTAATCCAGCGACTGGCGCACGTTCTGCGTCGTGATGATCCTGCCCTGCACCGACGGCCACAGGCCCGCCGCTTCCAGCGCGCCTTTGCCATAGCGGCCGACCGGCACGCTGTCCGGGTTGCCCAGTGCGATGCGCTGCACACCGGCACCGGCCAGATCCTTCAATGAACGCGGCGCCGCCTTGGCCTGCGGCGGCACCACCACCCACAGCGCGTTCACCGCGAACACCTCGCGGGTGCCGGCCGCCAGCAGATCCTGCTGCTGGGCCTGGTCCATCGTGGTTTCGTCGGCCGAGGCGAACACGTCCACCGGCGCACCGCGGCTGATCTGTTGCAGCAACACGCCGGACGCGGCGAAGTTGAAATCGACCCTGGTGCCCGGGTGCGCCTTCTCATAGGCATTGCCCAGTTCGCGGAAGCTCTCGGTCAGGCTCGATGCCGCCGACACCGTCAACTCGGCCGCCCAGGCCGGCACTGCAGCCAGCATTCCCAGCACCAACAGCCCCGCTCGCATCATGGGTCGGCCCCTCGCCTGCCTGATCAGTCCAGTCCGGATTCCCGAGCCACGGCCAGTTCCGCCAGCCGCTCGGGTTGCAGCAACAGCATCTCACGTTGGTTCACCGCAATCACACCCTCGTCGCTCAACCGGCGCAGCACCCGACTCACCGTCTCCGGTGCCATCCGCAGGTAGTTGGCAATCTCGGTGCGGGCCATGCTCAGGTTGAAACGGGTGGCCGAGAAACCGCGCCGGGCATAGCGCTCGGAAAGATCCAGCAGGAACGCCGCCATGCGCTCCTCGGTGCGATGGTTGGCCGCCAGCGTGGCGACCTTGCCGATCTCCGCACTGAGCAGGCTGAACAGCCGTGCCTGCAACCCCGGCATGCGGGTGGCCAGCAGGCTCAATCGCGGAAACGAGATCCGGCACAGGTAGACGGTGTCCAGGGCCACCGCATTGCAGGGGAAGCGCGCGCCGTGGATGGCATTGAGCCCGATCACCTCGCCGGGCAGGCTGAACCCCAGTACCTGCTCGTTGCCCTGGCTGTCATCGACGAAGGTCTTGACCATGCCCGCGCGGACCGCTGCGATCGAATCGAACGGATCGCCCGCACGGAAAATATAGTCTCCGGCCTGGAACGGGCCGACGTGGTCGACCAGCACATGAAGCTCGCCCAGCGCGGTCTTGTCGTAGCCCTGCGACATGCAGGCGTCCGAGAACGCACAGGTACTGCAGAAGTGCAGCGCGTCACCGTCATCGGCCGCTGCCGGATTGGGCGTGGCCGGTCGGGACGCAGAGGGAGCAGAGGGGTTCAGGGGCATTGCAGCAACGCAGGAACGAAGGCGCCCATCATACGACAGCGTGCCAGCCGGCCCTGCGCGTCATGCGCCTACTCCGGCGCAGGTTCAGCGCGTCGCTGCGGGCCACGCTGCCGCATGCTGTCGCGCACGTCCACATCGAACTGCAGCTGCAACATGCTGTCGTCATCCAGGGCGATACCGAAGCCCAAGCCATCCCGGCAGGGCAACCGCCCCGCCAGCGACTCAACGGCTTGGCGCGGCAGTACCAACCGGCAGAATGTACCGCCATCGAGCAGCACCGCCTGATCGCCGGCATGCAGCGACAGCGCTACGCCCCAGCCGCCGCTGCCGCCGAAGCGGGTCAGGTTCTCGACCGACTCGCCGGCCAGCAAGCGTGCCAGCTCTTCCTCATCCACGCGCAGGCGCATCGATTGCTGTTGCAGCTGGACCTTCATGCTGTGATGGACTCCCACTCTGATGGCGTATTGCAGTTGAGCAGCAACGCCTGATCCTCGGGTGCCAATGGCAATCGGGTCACGCCCAGGCGTTCCTGCAGGGCGCGCAGTGAACGTCGCGCCATCGGATCATCAATCAAGTCCCGCAGCACGCGGCGGCAATGATCATCGATCTGCAGCCGCATCGGCAACGGTTCATCGTCGAATACCGTGCAGGCGCGCGCTTGATCGGCCTGCAGACGTAGCAACAGCGCGGGCGTCATCCGCGGCGTATCGACCGGCACCACCCAGGCCGGCCCGTCAGGCATCTGCATCGCCACGCTGTAGAGCCCGCCCAGCGGGCCGCAGCGTGCCACGCAGTCCGGCACGCCGCCGAACGCCGGGTAGTTGCCGCTCACCCATACCCGCCCGGCGCCCGCCTGCTTCAACACGCCGCGCATGTGTTCCAGCAGGGTGCGGCCCTGCCAGGGCAGCAGCGCCTTGTCGCGGCCCATCCGGCTGGACAGGCCACCGGCCAGCACGATGCCGTTGATGCTCATCGCAGTAGGGCCACGCCATGCGTGGCTGCGTCGGCCGGATTCATCGGGAACGCCTCATCCACGCATGGCGTGGATCTACTGGTCCCGGCGCCCTCCCGAAGGGCGCGGTCAATGCCCATGGTCATGTGTGTGGTCGTGGGAGTGCGAAGCTTCGCTGTCCACATGGCACAGGCTGCAACCCTCGCTCCACTGGCTGTCGCCGTCCTCGTAATGCTCCTGCTTCCAGATCGGGCACTGGTGCTTCACCACCTCGATCAGCTGCCGGCACGCGCGGAACGCCTCGTCCCGGTGCGGACTGCCGGCAGCCACCACCACCGCCACATCGCCGATGCCGAGCCGGCCCTTGGCATGGGCCACATACAGCTTCAGCTTCGGCCCGAACGTGCCTTCGACCTCGGCCGCCAGGCGCTTGAACTCGTTCAATACCAGCGGCTCGAACAGGTCGTAGGTGATCCCGGTCACCCGCCGGCCCACATTGACGTCGCGCACCTTGCCGATGAACACATCGATGCCGCCGAAGCCCGGATCGGAGACCGCCGCGATGCCCTCGGCCGGATCGATCGCCGCCTGCGCGCGGTCCACCACCTTCGCAATGATCTTCCCGCTCATGACTCAGCCCCCGCTCACCGGCGGCAGGATCGCCACCCGCCCATCGTCGGGCAACGCCTCGTGGTCGCGCAGCACGCGTTGCTGGTCGGCGAACGCCGAGTAATCCAGCAGCCCGGCACGGAAACCCGGCCAACGCAGCGGCAGCAGCTCGCGCAGCGCCTGGCGCAGATCGGCCACGGTGCCGCCGGCCACCTCCACGGCAATCTCGCGGCTGGCATCCAGATCGGAGAACGCGCCGAACAACTGCAGATTTACCTGTCTCATCACGGCTCCTGGCTCGCCAGCTGCACCGGGTCCTGATGACCCCAGCCCTGCACACGCACCGGCGTGCCGGCAGGGGCCAGACCGCCCTCGCCTTCCAGCACCACCCAGGCGTTGGCCTGCAGCATGGACATCAACCGGAACGACTCCTGCCCGGCCAGCACGCGCGCACTCAGGCGACCCTGCGCATCCACTTCCACCCGCGCCCGCGCGTGGAAACGCAGGCCCGGCGGCGTGCGCACATCGGCCTGCAGGGGCAGCGTCAACACCGGCTCCGGCGCCAGCCCCAGCAGGCGGCGCAGCACTGGCTCGACGAAGAAGCGCTGGCCCACCGCCGCCGACACCGGGTTGCCTGGCAGGCCGAAGTACAGCGCGCCATCAGGCAGCACCGCAAACAGCAGCGGCTTGCCCGGGCGGATCGCCACCTTGTGGAACACGATGCGCGCACCTCGGCCACGCAGCGCGTCGGGAATGAAATCGTAGCGGCCGGCCGACACCGCGCCTGTGCTGATCAACAGCTGCGCACCCGCGTCCAGCGATTCATCCAGGACAGCGTTGAACGCCGCCACCTCATCGCCCACCGTGCCCTGCCAGACCACCTCGGCACCGGCGGCCTGCAGGCGGCCCACCAGGTACGGCCGGTTGCTGTCACGAATCTGCCCGGACGCCAGCGCCTGCGCCGCCTCGGTCACCAGCTCCTTGCCGGTGGCGATCACCGCGGCCCTTGGCCTTGCCACCACCGCCACCTCGCCCACGCCGATCGCATGCAGCAGGGTGCGCGCGTTGATGTCCAGCACCTGGCCGGCCTGCAGTACGCGCTCGCCGTCGCTCACATCCTCGCCACGCGGGCGCACATTCTGGCCCGGCTTTACCGTGCCCTTCAGGGCAATGCGGGTCGGGCGGCCATCCTCGCTGGCGAGGATCTCCACGTTCTCGACCGGCACCACCGTATCCAGCCCAACCGGCATGCGTGCCCCGGTCATGATTTCCCAGGCACCCTCGCCGCCTTCGGCGCCAGCATCGCCGGCCGCCTGCCAACCCTGCACGGCAAATTCGGTGCCGGCCTCGAACGTCGCGCCGTTGGCGCGCAGCGCGAAGCCGTCCATCGCCGAATTGTCGAACGGCGGCAGCGACTGTGCGCCGTGGATGTCACGGGCCAGCGTGCGGCCCGCGGCCTCGTGCAGCGGCAGGCGTTCGGCCGGCAGCGGCGTAGCCGCGTCCAGCAGGTGCTGCAAGGCATCGCTGTAGGGGATCATGCGTGGCCATCCCCCTCGACCATCGCCAGGGCGTGGCCCAGCACCGGCGCCAGAATATCGAGGCACTGCGCCGCCGCCTTTGGGCTGCCCGGCAGCGCGAACACCAGCATGTTGCCCAGCTGCACCACCTCGGCGCGGCTCAGCCAGGCCATCGGCGTGTGCTGTGCACTCAGTGCCCGCACCATCTGCGCCAGGCCATGCACCGGCCGCGCATTCAACGAACGCAGCGCCTCCGGAGTCAGGTCGCGCGGGCCCAGCCCAGTACCGCCGGTACACAGGCACAGGCGCACGCCCTCGGCGGCCAAGGCCTGCAGGCGGCCTGCCAACGGCTCGATGCCATCGGGCAGCACTTCGGCCGCCACCACCTCGCCACCCAGCTTTTTCAGCCCGGTCACCAGGGTCGGGCCGGACACATCCTCATAACTGCCCTCGCTGGCGCGATCACTCAGTGTGATCACCGCGCAGGCCGCGCCCTCCAACCCCTTTGGCGCACGCGGGTTGAAACGCTCACGCTCGGCCTCGTCCATGCCGTCCGGGTGCAGCCACACACCACGCTTGCCGCCTTCCTTGAACAGCAGGCGGATGCCTTCGATGCGCAGGGCCGGCTCCACCGGCTTGCTCAGGTCGTACAGGGTCAGCAGCGCCGCGTTGACGCCGGCCAGTGCCTCCATCTCGACGCCGGTGCGTGCCTCGCTGGCGCACTCGCACCACACGCGGATCGCCTGCCGTTCCGGCACCGGCGCGCAGAACACCTGCACCAGCTCCAGCGGCAACGGATGGCACAGCGGCATCAGCATCGAGGCCATCTTCGCGCCCTGCAGGCCGGCTATCTCGGCCATCACCAGCGCATCGCCCTTGGGCAGGCGGCGCTCGACAATCAGCGGATAGGCCACTGGACCGGCATGCAGCTCGCCCACCGCCACCGCACGGCGGCGGCTGATGCGCTTGTTGCGCACATCGGCCATGTGGAAGGCCGTGTTCAATTCCCCACTCATCGTGTTGCTCATCCTCCGATGGAGGCCAGGTGCGGGGTCAGCCCGGTCTGGCCCTGGTGCAGTCCATGCCCGGCCGCTTTCAGGCCAAGCTGGGTGGTGATGCGTGCCAGCAGCGCGTCGTGGTCCTCGTCGCGCTGCAGCAGCGGGCGCAGCGGAACGCCGAACTCGCCGAACAGGCACAGCCGCAGGTCGCCCTTGGCGGTCACCCGCAGGCGGTTGCAGCCCTTGCAGAAGTCACGCGAATACGGCGCGATGATGCCGATGCTGCCGCGATGGTCAGGGTGGCTGAACTCGCGCGCCGGGCCGGCATCGGCGGCGCGCGGGCGCTCGTGCCAGCCAGCGGCCAGCAGCTGCTCGATCACCCGATCGGCGCGCAGGTGGTGGCGCTGGAAATAGGCTTCGTTGTCGCCGGTGCGCATCAGTTCGATGAAGCGCACGCTGAAGGGGCGATCGCGCAGGTACTCCATCCACTGCGGGAGCTCGTCGTCATTCAGGCCGCGCAGCAGCACCGCGTTGAGCTTGATCGCCGGCAGGCCCAACGCCTGCGCCAGGGCCAGGCCCTGCTGGATCTCCGGCAGGCGGTCATGCCCGGTGATGGTTCTGAAGCGTTCGCGCTGCAGGCTGTCCATGCTCACGTTCAGCGCGGTCAGGCCGGCGCGGTGCCAGCCCGGCAGGCGCCTCGGCAGCAGCGTGCCATTGGTGGTGATGGCCACCTTGCGGATGCCCGGAACCGCCGCCACGGTGGCGATGATCTCGTCCAGATCCTTGCGCAGGCTGGGCTCGCCGCCGGTCAGGCGGATCTTGCTCATGCCCAGCGCCGCAAAGGCCCGCACCAGGCGGCCGATCTCCTCCACCTGCAGGAAACGCGGGTGGCCATCGGCCTGGTAACCGTCGGGCAGGCAGTAGCTGCACCGGAAGTTGCAGGCTTCGGTGAGCGACAAGCGCAGGTACGGAAAGCTGCGTCCGAAGCTGTCGGTGAGTTGGCTCATGGCTGTTCCGCCTCCTGGTACCACCCTGCAGCCCTGCCCCTGAACGGGTTGTCGACCCCAACCTGCAGAGTGCGCTGGGGCGTTGAAAGCGTCAACCCGGGACAGCCCGCAGCCTGAATTGGCACTGCCTGTCGTGATAGGCCCTCCCCGCCCGTCCCGTTCGCCGTGACAACCTCGACCCCTGTCGCAGATTGCACGCTGCGGACGGAGCACTACGCCAGCCAGCACTGGCGGGGCTTAACAGCATAGGACAATGTCAAAAGCGTCTCCAATCGAGTGATGTTTGCAACTCTTCTGATTGGCATTGCACAGCGCCAGGGGCTCAGATGGCGTGCCACCGGAAAAGGGTGGCCGGGTTTCGAATCCCGAGTTGGTCCTGAGTGATTGCGCTTGCCAGTCGGCGTCCACATTCCGTGGCGCCGGCTGGCAATCCGTCTGCCGGCTATGGCGGGCGGTGCGTGGGGGCGTTCGCGCCCACCGGCTTGGGACCAACCCGGATTCGAACCACGTATCGCCCGCCACTTTTATGGGTGGCGGCTACCGATTGCCCTGCACGGAGCCTTGCCATGAACGAGTCGGACTTCCCGCATCTGCACGCCTACCGCAGCACCGCCGGCGACGACGGTTCGCCACAGGCTGCGCCTGCCATGGACAGGAACACCTTCATTGCCAATCTCCACCGCATCGGCTCCGGTGCGGCGGCCGATGGGCAACCGTGGCCGGAGCGTCACCCGCTGCCCGGCCGCCGCCTCGCCCTGGCCGACGCCGATTGCGCGTTGACCGGGTTGCGGGTGGTGCTGGAAATGCTGCTGGCGGCGGAGCGCACCCGCCAGAACGGCGAACCGGAAGAGTACGTGGGCGACCGGGTGATGGAGGGGTTGGTCATGGCCTGCCAGTCGTTGTGCGCGCAGGCGGTGGGGCGGTTGCAGCCCGAAGGGTGAAGGGCATGCGCAACGCCCTTCAGCGAGGACCGCTTTCAGCAGGCGTCAGTGCTAGCTGAAAGCGCTCCTCAGATCGACCCCGATGATCGGTGAGAAGTCCACTTTGCACAGCTCCAGCTCGAAGAGCTGATCGTGATTGCCCAGGCACAGGGTGACTCTCACCGGCACGCCGTCGGCATCGGCAAGCATTGCAGTGGCAATGTCGCTTCCGAAGACCTGGGTCGTGCTGGACAGGAACACCACGCCTCCGAATCCGACGACCTCCACGTCCTCCACCTGGGCGAGCGCCAGATCCTTCAACAACCGTTCGGACAGCTCGTTCGTCTCGGGCAGCAGCCTGTGGATGAGGGAGACCTCGTCGGGGGTGAGGAATCTGGGCACGGGATGTCCTTCAGAGCACTGCATCCAGCCTCCCCCGCAAAGACTACTGTGAGTAATTGACTTCTTTAGTGACATTTCCACTTCGGTCGTACCATCGCCACACACCGGCCTTATGCCCATTCTTAAACTGTCCACGGATACGAATATACCCATCATCTGCGGCGACAAATGGACCATCAGCAATCTCGCACCCCTTCAAAGAGCCCGCTTTTCCCCACGGCTCGGTCTTCAGTCGAGCGGGCTCAACACATTCTATCCGCTCATCGTCGAACGAATTCGTCGTTGCGCCCTGCTTCTGATCCGCACATGCCGAAGAAAGTGACGCCAGCAGGACGCATGTCATGTGTCTCTTCATACCTACCTCAGCCCAGGAACCTTCGAGTTGAGCAATCGTTTGTTCTGCTCTTGCTGCAGTTCGACTGTACTAGCATTCCAAAGTGTCTTGGCTACAAATGATTGGCAATGGTTGGTAGGCCCCCACCTACCAAGTGATCTCCCTATCTGAAGCTGGGAATTGACTCTCGCTTCGTCGACATTTTTAACCACTTTGCATGATGCTCCAGGTTCATTGCTACGACCGACATGGTTGGTCACCTGCACGGGATCGCCCGGCATGTCTCCACTGTCGTTACCAGGTACGTTTCCACGAGTGCCACCCATGCCTGCCTCAACTGTATCCGTACGAATCCATTGGTGATCAATTGGATTGTTGGATACTCCAAAGGCCGGCTGACTACATACAAGTACTTCCAAGCCCTCAGGGTCAATCCAACTCATCGGATTTCCCATCACGTAGCCAAAGGTATTTGGCCCCGCTGCGAGCCCAATCGGATCACTCTGCGAATAACGACCCACCGCAGGGTCATACTCCCGCTGGTAGTTGTAGAACAGCCCACTCGCATCCGTCGCCTGCTGGCCCGGGAAGCGCAGCGCCAGTTCGAACGCCACACCATCGCCATCTGGATCGGCACTTGGGATCTGGTTGCCGAACACCTCGCTCTTGTTGCTCCACTCCCAGATCGCCACATCACGCACCGGATCGATCACCACGCGCGGCGTGCCCAGATGATCCGGCTGCACTTAGGCAAGTTCCGGCACGCCGGCGCTCGGCACGCTGATCAACGCCACCGGGTAGTTGTCCAGCCAGATGGCCTGCTGCTGCGCCTGGCCCGTGGCCGAGTAATTGCCCAGCCACTGCCCTGCTTCGTCGTACAAGGTGATCCGTGCTGCGCCACCGGCCGGGGTCCGCAGAACGCGTTCACCGCGGTGGTTGTAACCGTAGCTTTCCAGTACGGCATTGCCCTGCTTCACCGCGTTCATGCGGTTGGCGTCGTTGTAGATGAACGTCTTGCCGCCGATGCTGGTGGTGTTGCCCACTGCGTCATGGTTGCGCGCTTCGCCGTCCACGGCGGTCAGCCGGTGGCTGGTTGCGGGGTAGGTGTAGCTGGCGGTGCCTGCCGAGGTGGTCAGCGCGGTGCGATTGCCGGTGGCGTCGTAAGCATAGGTTTCAATCGGCGTGCCGGTCGCGCCGTCCTGGGTCTGGGTCAGGCGGCCCAGCGCGTCGTAGGCGTACTTGGCGAGTACCGTTGAGCCTGTGCCGTTCTTCAGCTCGGTGATCGAACCGACCGGGTCATAGCCATAGCCCAGCGACAGGCCGCCTGCGGCCGGGTCGTGTACCGCCTGCGGGCGGTAATCCAGATCCAACGGACGCTGCAGCTGGCGGCCGTTGCCATAGGTCCATCCGGTCGCCGGGCCGAAGGCCGCGTAGGTCACGTTGTTCACCACGATCTGGCGTGCCTGGCCGGGCCGGGTCAGGCCGATCTGGCTGATGCGGCCCTGGGTATCGCGCACGTAGTCGGCCACGCTGCCGTCGGGGTAGGTCAACGCGGTCAGGCGACCCGACTTGCTGTAGGCGTAGCGCAGCGTGCTGGCAACGCCGTTGACGGTCTGCACCTTGCGGGTGACCTGGCCGAAGCGATCATGGCAGTACTGGGTGCTGCCATTGGCGTGCAGCACCTGCCCCAGGCGCCCCTTGGCAAAGCGCTCGTCGGCGGCGCAGGCGGCAGGCGCCACGTCATAGCTGTAGCCCGCGTCCAGATTGGGATCCGGGTAGGCGATGCCGATCAGGCGGTTGAGTGCATCGTAGTGATAGGTGGCGGTGACGCCACGCGCATCGGTAGCCGTCTTGCGGTTGCCGGCGGCATCCACGGTGAAGCTGCTGGCACCGCTGTCCGGGCTGACTTGCCCGGTCAGATCACCGAAACCGTTGTAGGCATAGCCTGCTCTTCTCGGGATTCACGCGCGGCTCGCATCGCTACCTGGCGACCGGGCACACCCTCCAGCGCGAGGATCCTGCTGCAGTGGTGGCCGCGATTCAATCCGTCTCCGGCACTTTGAAGTAGCCGTTCCAGGCAATGGCTTTCCGGGTTGTTCCCTGCTACTGCCCACGCAGGCGCACCGCAAAGTACCGCGCCGGGGAAAGGCCAAGCGCTTTCTTGAACATCGTGATGAAGGCCGTCACCGACTCATAGCCCAGCGTCTCGGAAACGCGTTGTACGGGTGCACCGGCGGCGAGTTCCCGAATGGCGATGAGCAGGTGCAGTTGCTGCCGCCAGCGCCCGAAGGACAGTCCCGTTTCACGTTCGATGAGGCGGGTCAACGTGCGCTCGCCCAGGGCCAGGCGCACAGCCCACTGGCTGATGGTGCTGCGGTCTGCCGGATCCGCCGACAGCGCCGCCGCCAGCGCACGCACCTTCGGGTGATGGCTGACCGGCAGCGACAGATGCTCGGCCGGCATCTGTACCAGCTCGTCCAGCAACACCCGCGCCAGCCGGTCGGTGTGGCTGCCATGCGGATAGTCGAGCGGCGCGTCGGCCAGGTGCAGGATCATCTCGCGCAGCATCGGCGAGATGGCCAGCGTCACGCACTGCGCCGGCGGGTCGACGATGCCGGGCTCGACGAATAGATAGCACAGGCGCGCGTTGGCGGTGGCGCGGTTGCTGTGCGGCATGCCGCCCGGAATCCAGACGCCACACTGGGGCGGCACGATCCACAGCGCATTGGCCACTTCGCAGGTCACCGCCCCATGCAGCGCAAGAATGAGCTGGCCCTTTCGATGCTCATGCACCGGAATTTCCGCGTCGTGCTCGGCCACCTGCAGGCGGCTGGCAACCGCCGGGCGATCGGTCTCGTCCGGGTCCAGGTCAAAGCCGGGGAGCGAAATGCGAGCCATTCTCACATTGACCGGTTTTAGCGATTGATTGTCATTGTAGCGAAATTCGCCAGTGCGGCCGATCACTAGCATGAGCCGCATGCACTCCCCCACTCCTGCCCGTCCCCACGTGTTCCAGGCATTCGCCCGGTTGAAAAGCCCTGCCCTCAGGACCGATCAGGAGGCGGTGCTCTTCTCGCTCAAATGCCTGCTCGCCGCGTCGCTGGGGCTGTATGTCTCCCTGCGGATCGGCCTGAATCGCCCGTTCTGGGTGATCGGCACGGTCTATCTGGTGTCGCAGCCCCTTTCCGGGGCAACACTGAGCCGCGGCCTGTTTCGCCTGCTCGGTACCGTGGGCGGGGCTGTCGCCACCGTCGCGCTGGTGCCACGCTCCGCCAATGCACCCCTGGTGCTGAGCGCCGCGCTCGCCACCTGGATGTCGCTTTGCCTGTATCTGGCAATGCTCGACCGCACGCCGCGTGCCTATGCGTTCCTGCTGGCCGGCTATACCACCAGCCTGATCGGCTTTCCTGCGGTGATGGTGCCGGGAGACGTGTTCACCATTGCCATCACGCGGGTGCAGGAAATTGCCATCGGCATCCTGGCCGCAACTCTGATACACGCGCTGGTGCTGCCGCGCCGGGTCTCGATACGCGTGCACGCACGGGTCGCTGCCGTGCTGGATGACGCGGAACGATGGACACGGGACATGCGCGCCGGCGCATCGGACACGGTGCTGGCGACGGACCGCTCGAAAGTGGCCGCCGACCTGCTCGAGCTGCATGTGCTGTCGATCCACCTGCCCTTCGACAGCGCCCACGGCGTGGCCCAGGTGCAGATCCTGCGTGCCCTGCATGACCGGATGCTGGACGTGCTGATGCTGTCCAGCGCGGTGGAAGATTCCATCGACCGGCTGCGTTCACCACAGGCCGGCGCGATGGATGCAACGGGCTGGCGCGATCTGCTGCAGGCCGGCCTCGCCGCGCAACAGACCGAGCTCGACCTCGCCCACGCCGACTGCCGCGTGCTGCAGGCGCAACTGCACACTGCCCGTCCCGACTGGCGCCGGCATGTACCTGCCCGCCTTGCGCGACATGTGCAGGGTGCGGTACTTCACCGGGATCATCGGCTTGCCCTGCGCAGCGCGCTGGGCGCGTTCGTCGGCATCCTGCTGAGCTGCGTTCTATGGATCGCTACCGGCTGGTCGGAGGGCGCCACGGCGGTGTCCATCATCGGCACGGCGTGCGTGCTGTTCGGCACGATCGAAGCGCCGGCACCGCATGTCATGCGCTACCTGGTGGGATCGTGCATCGGCGTGGCCGTCGGCCTGCTCTACGGTCTGCTGATCTTCCCCGCATTGTCCGATATCACCGGCCTGATTGCCGCGCTCGCGCCGGTACTGCTGCTGTGCGGATCGTTCCTGGCCCGGCCGCCATTCACCATGGCTGCCTTGGGCGTGGTGCTGACGTTTCCGCTCATTGCCAGCCTGGGCGCGACCAATACGACCAACATCGTCGGCGCGCTCAACAACAGCGTTGCGTTGTTCATCGGTACGACGGTGGCACTGTGCAGCATGCAGCTGTTCCAGACCGCCGATGCGGTCCGCAACCGCGCTCGGCTGGAGCGGTCGATCCGTCGGGACATCGCACGCTACGCCGCCGGACAAGGCGGTGCGAGCCGCGCGTGGCTCAGCCGCATGCTGGATCGAATAGGGCTGCTCGCTCCCAGGCTGCAGGGCCGTTCCAGCGCCGCGCACGACCTGCGGGCATTGTTTGCGGACGTGCGTGCGGCACGAGCATCCAGCCAACTCCGCGCGCTGGAAAAGCGGCTGCACAACCCGCAGGTTCGGACGCTTCATGCGGCGCTGGTCGAACGCATCGCTGCACATTTCGGGGTTCGCGTCCACTCGGCACGCAGTGTCGACATCCATCTTCTGGTACTGCTGGACCGCATGCGCGAGGTAGCTGCGGCCAGCAGCGGGGTCGATCGAGAGCATCTGCTGCACCTGCTCTGCGGGTTGCGCTGCGACCTGCTCGTACCTCCGCTCACCCACCGGCGCTGACCTCATGCTTCCTGATCTTTCCATTGATGGCGTGCTGATCCCCGGCCTGCTCGCCGTGGCCGCCGCCGCGCTGGTGCTGTCGATGCTGACCTCACGTCTGCTCGCCAGCCTCGGCTTGTACCGGTTGTTCGCCGCGCGGCCGCTGGTGGGCCTGTCCCTGTTCGTGATCCTGGCGGAGCTGATGATCCGGCTCGCGCCCCTGCTCGGGAAATGAAATGAAAGACCTGCTTGCTGTTATCGGGCGCTGGAGCGCAACGCTGGGCGTGTGTGCGCTTGCCGCCATTGCCGCGTTCTCCCTCTGGAATCGTTACGAAACACGCCCGTGGACGCGTGATGGACGGGTGCGCGCCGATGTGGTGCGCGTTGCGTCGGACATGGGGGGGCTGGTCACCCAAGTGCTCGTGCACGACAACCAGCGGGTCAGTGCCGGCCAGCTGCTGCTGGTGCTCGATCAGCCACGCTTCGCCGCCACGCTGGAGAAGGCAGACGCGGCGGTCAGGAGCGCGCATGCCACGCTGGCGCTGGCTCGCCGCGAATCGGCGCGGGACAACGCACTTGGCAACCTGGTCGCTTCGGAAACCCGCGAACGCAACGCCGCCAAGGTCGATACCGAGCTGGCCGCGCTGGCGCAGGCACGGGCCGAACAGCGCGTTGCCCAGCTCAACGTGCAACGCACCGAGGTGCGCGCAACCACCGATGGCATCATCACCAACCTCGACCTGCACGCGGGCGACTACCTGCAGCCGGGGGCACAGGCGCTGGCGCTGATCGACACCGGCAGCCTGCGTATCGAGGGCTACTTCGAGGAAACCAAACTGGCCTGCATCACCGAGGGCGATGCCGCCGTGGCCCGGCTGATGGGCGACAACCACGACGTCCGCGGGCACGTGGATACCATCGCCGCCGGCATTGCCGACGATCAGCGCTCAAGCACACACAACCTGCTGCCCGCCGTGGCGCCAACTTACACCTGGGTGAGGCTGGCGCAGCGCATCCCGGTACGCATCCGCATCGATGATGCGCCGTCGGACACCCGCCTGATCGTGGGTCGCACTGCGAGCGTGACCATCGCGCCCTCGGCAGCGGGAGCCTGCAAGTGAGCCTGCGAACACTACGCGGTGGGCTGCTTGCCCTGCTGCTGCCGATGACGGCCTGCGTCTCCGGGCCCGACTATCACCTGCCTGCGAATGCCGTCGCTGCCACGCCACGGGCAGCGCGGGCATTCGTCTCGGGCGGGGAGGCATCGTTCAGCCACGACGCGCCACCGGATCGGTGGTGGGAACTGTATGGCGACCCCCAGCTTGACGGCTACGTGCGCGAAGCACTGGCGGCCAACACCGACCTGCGCGCTGCCGATGCCAACCTCCGGCGCGCCAGCGCTACCGTGCTGGAGTATCGCGCGCGCGGTGCCGTACAGGCCGACGTGGATGCGTCGAGCACGCTCATCCATGCCGGTGGCTACACCCAGGCGTCGGCCGCGCCGCAGTCGTACGCGCTGGGCCTTCACCTCTCCTATCCACTGGATCTTGCAGGCGGTATCCGCCGCGGCATCGAAGCCGCCAACGCGGACGCCGAGGCCGTCGCTGCGGCGCGGGACCAGGTCCGCGTGGTCGTCGCTGCGGCCGTCACCCGGGCCTATCTCCAGGTGTGCACCCGAAATCACACGCTCGCTGCAACCCGGCAGGTGCTGGCGGTGCAGCGCGCCACCCTGGAGGCAACCCGACGCCTGGCTGCCGGAGGGCGCGGAACGGACTTCGATGTCAGCCGTGCCGGTGCCGCCGTCAACCGCAGCGCGGCGGGGATACCGCACCTGCTGGCGGAACGCCAGGCCGCACTGTTCGAACTGGCCGCATTGATGGGCAGGCTCCCGGCGGACTATCCCAGGGAGGCCGAAGCCTGCCCAGGCCCCCCGGAGCTGGAGCAGGCGCTGCCGGCCGGTGATGGTTGGCAGCTGCTCCAGCGGCGCCCCGACGTACGCGCAGCCGAACGCAGCCTGGCCGCCGCGACTGCAATGATCGGTGTCGAGACGGCGGGTCTCTATCCGCAGATCACCTTGGGCGCCTCTTCGGGCGTGGCCGGCACACCGGCGCATCTGCTGTCGGCCGACGGCTTCGGTGCGAGCATCGGTCCCGCGCTGTCATGGCACTGGCCCAACCGCCGCGTGGCCAAGGCCGGCGTCGCAGCGGCAGGTGCCAATGCAGATACCGCGCTCGCGTCCTTTGACGGCGTCGTGCTGCAGGCACTGCGCCAGACCGAGACCGCGCTTTCTGCCTGCACGCAGGAACTTGAACGCGAGCGCAGCCTGGCGCAGGCGCGTGGGGATGCAGCGCGGGCCGCCGGGCAGGCGCAGCAGCTCTACCGTTTCGGCAGGATCGATTTTCTCGACCTGCTTTCGGCCCAGGCCGCGCTGGCAGATGCGGAGTCCGCATTGGCCGTCTCGCGCGCGGAGCGCATTGACCGGCAGATGGATCTTTTCCTGTCGTTGGGTGGAGGCTGGGCTGCAACAGATTCAGCCCCGGGCGGGGTCCAGTGACCCGTTGCCTGGCAGCGGCTGCAGGCCGCGCCGTCTGTTCAGAAAAGTGCCGCCCAAACCCGTATTCATTCACACTGACTGCCCTATATTCCCGCCACAGCGCCGCATGCTGCGGCCATGACGGAGGCACTTCCATGAAGACCACACGTTTGCTTGCCATCGCTTTGACCACCGCCACCGCGTTGGCTGCGGCCCCCGCCTTCGCTGACCCGCCGCATCACGCCCGCGGCAACGGCCCGCCGCCGCATGCCGGCGGCCCGCACAACCGTGATGCGCCGCCGCCCGGCTGGCAGAAGAAGGCCTGGCGTCGTGGCGACCGCCTGCCCTGGGCCGAAGTGGACCGCCGCTACTGGGTGGACGATTACGCGCGTTATGACCTGCGCAATCCGGGTCGCGGCCAGCGCTGGGTGCGCCAGTCCGACACCGAGTACCTGTTGGTGGAGATCGCGACCGGCTTGATCATCGACGCGCTGCATCGTTGAATGCGGAGCGCGCCGGGGCCCTGTAGCCGTGGCCCCGGCGGCGCTTCCACCCTACGAAGGCCGTCATGAACGATGCGAACCACCGGAATCCAGAACGCGCTTCTCGCTGCGTGCCTCGCCGCAGGCCTGCCGGCCCATGCAAGCCAACGCCCATCGTCGGCTGATGCAGCGGCGATCGAACACGTGGTCGAGTCATTCCGCGCCTCGCTCATCAACAAGGACAAGCCGACCTACATGAGCCTGTTCTTTTCGGACAGACCGGAAGATATCGGCTGGCAGTTCGTTTCCGAAGATGCCGGCCGATTGAACGTCGCTTGACGCGGCCGACCCCAGGCCGCGAACCATTCAGCATGCGCATTGGCAATCAGTCAGGGATCGGGCACAGTTCGGCCACGCGCAAGGACGCACGCCATGACCCGCCTGCTGATCATCGAAGACAACCCCGAGCTCGTAGCCAACCTGTACGCTTTCTTTGAACCTATCGGCTACGTGCTGGACGACGCCCGCGACGGTGCCAGCGGCCTGCGCCGGGCCACGCAGCACGACTACGACGCCATCCTGCTGGACCTGATGCTCCCGCGCCTGGATGGCATGACGCTGTGCCGAAAGCTGCGCCGGGAATTCCAGAACCCGGTGCCGATCCTGATGCTGACCGCGCGCGATCCGGTCGAGGACCGCGTGCAGGGCCTCGCTCTCGGCGCCGATGACTACCTGGTCAAACCGTTCTCGCTGAAGGAACTGGATGCGCGGATCAAGGCCCTGGTGCGACGCGCCCAGGGCCGTCAGGTCGACAGCGTACTGGCGTGGAAGGACTTGCAGGTAGATACGCGCTCGCCGCAGGCCTGGCGACAGGGGCGCTGCATCGCGCTGACGCCTACGTCGCACAAACTGCTGATGTGCCTGGTACGCGCGGCCCCGGCCGTGGTGCGCAAGCAGGAGATGGAATACCTGGTCTGGGGCGACGAGCCACCGGACAGCGGCGCGCTGCGTACCCACATCCATGAGCTGCGCCTGCAGGTGGACCGCAGCTTCGACACCACGTTGATCGCCACGGTGCACAGCGTCGGCTGGCGCATGCCGGCGTGACCCCTGCCGCTCTCTACCGCCGCCTGGCCCTGCGTACCCGCATCACGATTTCGTTCGTGCTGCTGATGGCCGGCGCGATGGGCTTCATCGTCCTGGCCGAACAGGTGGACTACGACCAGGTCAGGGCCGCGGTCATCGCCCGGACCCAGGACAGTGCCGTGCACAAACTGCAGGCGGCACTGGCCCGTGGCGAGCGCCCCGCCCTGCCCCCGGGCAGCCAGCTGTACGACAGCCATAGCGTGCCGATGGTGCTGCGCCAGTACGGCCTGGGCTACCACGGCGAAGCAGGACCCGACGAGTGGCACCTGCGTGTGTTCGACAGTGGCGGCCAGCGCTACTACCTGCTGCAGGACGCTGCACCCTATGGCTACCTGGAACACCTGATCAATGCCTTTGCCGCGGTGGTCATTTCGATCTGCGTGCTCGGCGCCTTCCTGATCGGTCGCAGGGTGGCATCGCACGTCATCGCGCCCATCACGCAGTTGGCCGATGCCGTGCAGAGCGGGCGGAAGCCCTTTCCCTGTCAGGACGCCCGCGACGAGATCGGTGTACTCGCCCGTGCCTTCGCCCGGCACAGTGATGAGCTCGAACGGTTCCTGCATCGCGAGCAATGCTTCAGCGGCGATGCCAGCCATGAGCTGCGCACGCCCTTGGCCATCATCGGCGGCGCTGCGGAAACCCTTGCCTGCCAGCTTCCGGCCGACAGCCACCTGGTTCCCAGCGCGGAGCGCATCCTGCGCACCACCCAGGAGATGCAGCGCCAGCTGACCTGCCTGCTGCTGCTCTCACGCGCCCCCAGTACCGTGCCGCGCAACAAGGTGGCCCTGCGCCCGCTGATCGAATCCTGCATGGAGCGCTGCCAACCCTGGCTTTCCGGCAAGCCAGTGAGCATTACATACGATGCCCGGTATGACGCCGTACTGGAAACCAATGCGGATCTGGCGCACAGCGTGATCTGGAACCTGCTGCGCAACGCCTGCCAGTACACCGAAAGGGGCGAAGTGAGGATCACCCTCCACGACACCGCACTCACCGTCGCCGACACCGGACCCGGCCTGCCCTCCAGTATCGACCCACAGCAGTTCCAGCGCTTCGTGCCCGGCAGCCCGCACAATGGCGAGGGACTGGGGCTGTCCATCGTGCAGCGCATCGTCGAGCACCTGGGCTGGAGGATGACGGTGCACTCCTCGCAGCAGGGATGCCGGTTCAGCCTGGAATGGCCCGCCTGACGGTTTCCTGACAAGCGCGTGCACATGCTGGGGATTGCTCACTTCACGGCGGAAACGGCATGCAGCACCCCAAGGACAGCGGCAAGTACCCGCATGGCAAGACCGGCCTGGGCCGCATCTTCCACACCCTGATCCATTCGCGAGACGGATTCATCGCTACCTTTCGTGGCGAGGCTGCTTTTCGCCAGCTGCTGCTCCTGCACGCGCTGTTGATCACTGCAGCGTTCGTGCTGGACATCAGTAAGCTCGAACGGGCGCTGGTGCTGGCGGTCTGCTTCATCAGCCTGCTGGTGGAACTGCTCAACTCGGCGATTGAAGCCGTGGTTGATCGCATTTCGCTGGAGCAGCATCCGCTGTCCAAGAACGCCAAGGACATGGGCAGCGCCGCGCAGACCACCGCGTTGTTGATGGTCGGCGCAGTGTGGGGCGTGATCCTGCTGGGCTAGCCCGGCAAGGCTGACAACTTCCTGATAAAGCCGTTTCGATACTGCGCGCACTCCTGTTCCGCGGAACCTGCTCGTGCGCCAATGCCTCCGTTTTCCACGGCCCCATCCGATCATCCTGGTCTGGGCCGCAGCGTTTTTCTTCACCACGATTGGAAACATCGCCCTCTGGAAGTCGCTGTGGGGGCTGATCGACCTCAACAGCCTGCGCAGCGTGCTGTTCCTGGCCAGCTTGCCGGTGGTGCTCTTCTGCCTGTTCAACCTGATGCTGACGCCACTGCTGGCACTGCCGTTCCTGCGCAGGCCGCTGCTGGTGCTGCTCGTTGTCGTCAGCGCCGCCTGCAGCTACTTCATGCTGCACTACAACGTGCTGATCGATCGCAGCATGGTGCAGAACGTGTTCGAGACCAACCAGGCCGAACTGAACGCCTATCTGTCGCTGCCACTGCTGTTGACCCTGCTGGCGCTGGGCGTGCTGCCCGCTGCCGGGCTGGCCCTGGTGCGCACCACCAGCGGGGCCGGTTCGATACGTTCGCTGCTGGTGTGGCCAGTCAGCGTTCTGGCGTCATTGCTGGTACTGCTGGCAATCGGCTTCGCGTTCTACAAGGACTATTCCTCACTGCTGCGCAACAACCGCCACATCCGCGACCAGGTGCTGCCGTTGAACGTGGTGCGGCATACCCACGGTTATCTGAAAGGTCTCTACAGCACCCGCCAGCAACCGCTGCGCGCGATTGGCATGGACGCACAGCGCGCGCCGGGCCCGCGCCGGAAGCTGGTGATCCTGGTCGTCGGCGAGACCGCGCGATCACAGAACTTCCAGCTCAACGGCTACCCACGCGCGACCAATCCCCGGCTCTCGCGCAAGGAAGGGGTCATCAGCTTCAATGATGTCTCCTCATGCGGGACCGCCACGGCCATCTCGGTGCCGTGCATGTTCTCGCAGATGACCCGAGGCCAGTACGACGACGTGCGCGCCGCAACCGAGGAGAACGTGCTCGACATCCTGCAGCGCACCGGCATCAGCGTGCTCTGGCGCAACAACAACAACGGCGGCTGCAAGGGCGTGTGCGAACGCGTACCGACCGAGGACATGCCTGCGCTGAAGGTGGCCGGCCAGTGCGTCAACGCCGACGGCACCTGCTACGACGGCGTGCTGCTGCACCAGTTGGGCGCACGCATCGATGCCATCAACGGCGACGCCCTGATCGTGCTGCATCAGCTCGGCAGTCATGGGCCGACCTACTTTGAACGGTATCCCGCAGCGTCGCGGGCTTTCAGCCCGACCTGCGACAGCAATCAGATCCAGCACTGCAGCAACGAGGCACTGGTCAACACCTATGACAACACCCTGGTGCACACCGACCACCTGCTGGGCAAGGCCATCGACCTGCTGCAGGGCTATGCGGACCAGCGTGATGTCGCACTGATCTATGTGTCCGACCATGGCGAGTCGCTGGGCGAACGCGGCATGTACCTGCATGGCACGCCCTACTTCATCGCCCCGCGCGAGCAGACCCAGGTGCCGATGGTGATGTGGTTCTCAACGGAGTTCAGCCACAACGCGGGCCTGGACCTGGCCTGCATGCGTGGGAATGCGCTGCACCGCGCGTACAGCCATGACAACGTCTTCCACTCGTTGCTGGGCCTGTTCGGGGTCAGCAGCACGGTATACCAGCGCGATCTGGATGTGTTCGCCGGTTGCCGCACGGGAACGGCCCAGAGGACTACCGGGCCCGCGGTTGTCAGCGCGCCTGTTGCCGCGCTGCCAGCGAGGACCCGGCGTTGCTGGGCCAGGCTGAGCCTCGTCAGAAGTCCGCAGCTGCGGCGACGCGATGCTCTGGGCTGCTGGCGAGGCGTCGCCTTCGGATGGGTTCGCGGCACCGCTGGGCGCGGGGGGTGATCACCTTGATGACGTTGATCATCTTGATGCACCTGGCGGGCGCTGCTAAGGTCCCGGCAGAGTGCTGCTCCTGATCGGCCGCTTGGCGCATTTCCGGCACCGGTCTACTGGCAACAGGGCAAAGGATATGGCCGACAGAAAGTACTGGTTTACAGCGCGCAGTCACGGATGGGGCTGGGGACTGCCCTGCGCGTGGCAGGGCTGGGTGGTCTATGCGATCGCCTTTGCGCTTCTGCTCGGCGGTCCGTTCCTGTTCTCACCCTTTCGCAACCCTGTTGCCTTCCAGATCTACACTTGGACAATCGTAGTCGCGCTTGTGCTGGTCTGCTGGCGCAAGGGCGCGCCCCCCGGCCCGATGTGGTGAGGGCGGCGCTGCCGGATCTTAGTTGGCCAGGGCGAAATCCAGGCCCGCACACACCGCCGCCACCTGGGCGTCGTTGCATTCCTGCGGATTGGTGCGCGGGCTGTCCGGGTAGACCTCGGTGGTGGTGGCAAAGCGCGCATCGGTGAAGCCAGCGCAGGCGCCGATCGAACGGGATTCGCCCCAGACCACGCCCGGCGACTGCAACGGCAGGCCGACCAGATTGCCTTCCGCGTCGGCCGGGGCGATGTGGGTGATGGGCGCCACTGCGGCGATCAGTGCCTTCTGGAACTCGGCCTGCGGATCTTCACTGTTGCCGATCACGTAGAAGCCATCCGGAATGGTGTCGCGCTCGAACGGCTTGCCGTCGCGGGCGCAGCGCGCCGGATCGAACTCGTTCAGGTCGCTGTCGGTGGTCTCGTGCAGGTCCAGATGCACCAGCAGGTTCGGCTTGCGCTCGGCCACCCAGCGCATCAGCGCGGCGGCTTCCTCGATCTGGCCGCCGTCACGGAAGCTGCGGTTCGGGTCGATCGCATCCGGGTTCCAGCGCTGGATGCGCTCATAGCCCCACGGGCTGACGCAGGGCGCGACGATCAGGTTCAGCCGGCCCAGGTAACGCTCCGCCTGCTGCTCCAGGAACTGCAGGGCACCGTGCACGCCGCTGGTCTCGTAGCCATGCACGCCACCGGTGATCAGCGCGGTCGGCAGCGCCGGGTTCCAGTCGTGGTTGACCACGGCGAACAGCGGGTAATGGTCCGGCGCATAGTCCAGTTGGCCGTACTGGATCACGTCGAAAACGCTGTCGTCCAGGCGCTCAAGGGCGGCCACCACGTCATCATGGTAGCTGCGCTGGCGCTGCTGGCGGGCCCGCCACTGTGCGCGTTCCGCGTCGCCCCAGGGCTGTCCGGGGGTGCCGATCGGGTAGAACTGCGCAACAGTCATGGGGGTACTCCAAGGATCGAACGGGTGGATGCAGCCGGACATTCTAAGCCTTGTCGCGCCTGCGGGTACCGCCCCCCAGGCCCCGCCTTCATCCAGCCGGGGTCATCTGGTTGTAAAATCAACGGTTTTTGGCCCCTCACCCCTTGATGGCGAACGCAGCGCAGCCGGTCCTGGGTGGACCGGAGTTCCTCCGCCTGCTCGCCCGTCTCAGCGACGGCGCGATGCCGGCCAGCAGTCCCGCCCTGACCGATCGCCTCGGCCAGTGGGTGGACTGGAGCCGTGCCGTGGCCCTGTCCGGGGCGCTCGGAGGACGCCTGCCCGAGCCCGGTGAAGCCGTCGAAGCGGTCGAGGATGTGCTGGCCGACTGCGCCCAGGCGCACGCCAGCCTGCGCGCCTCGATCAGTGAGGACGCCGAGGCCGAGCGCCTGCTGGACCTGGCCGAGGCCGCTGCCGCACCCAACTTCGCCTCGCTGCGCCAGCGCTACCGGGTGTTGCAGCAGGCCATCCAGACCGCCACCGGGCGCCTGCGCGGCCGCCTGCGCGACCAGCTGGTACAGGTCTCGCCGGAGCTGGCGCGGCTGGCCGAGGTCGATGCAGTGATGGAACAGACCCTCACCCCGCGCGAGCACAGCCTGCTGGCCACGGCGCCGGCAGTGCTCGGCGCCCGTTTCGACCGCGTGCACGGCCAGCCCGGCTGGCGCGCGGCCTTCCGCCATGACATGCGCACCCTGCTGCTCGCCGAGCTGCAGCTGCGCTTCCACCCGATCGAAGGGCTGCGAGACGCCCTGCGCTCCCACTGACCGGAACACCATGTCCAGAACTGCTTTCCATGTCGTTGTTTTCCTTGTCGGCCTGCTGGCCGTGTGCTGGATCGGCATTGGCTATGTTTCGGTGCATCCGCTGGGTGCAGCGGTGGCGGCGATCATCGCGGCCTGCTACATCGCCGGTGGCGTGGAGCTGTACCGCTACCGCCAGGCCAGCAACGGCCTGCGCGCCGCACTGAATGACCTGTCCAGCGCGAAGGAAAGCCTCGCCCCATGGCTGGAGCGCGTGCCGGTAGGCCTGCGCAACGCCGTGCGCCTGCGCGTGGAAGGCGAGCGCACCGCCCTGCCCGCACCGGTGCTGACCCCGTACCTGGTCGGCCTGCTGGTGCTGCTGGGCATGCTCGGTACCCTGCTGGGCATGATGGACACGCTGCGTGGCACCGGCCTGGCCCTGCAGAGCGCCACCGACATGGCCGCCATCCGCGGCTCGCTGGCCTCGCCGGTGCAGGGCCTGGCGGTGGCCTTCGGTACCTCGATCGCGGGCGTGGCCAGCTCGGCCATGCTCGGCCTGCTGGCGGCGCTGCTGCGTCGTGACCGCCTGCTGGCCGTGCAGCAGCTGGACCGCGCCATTGCCGGCGACCTGCACCCGTATTCGCAGGCCTGGCAGCGCGCCGAATCGCTGCGCCTGCTGCAGGCACAGTCCGCAGCGCTGCCGGCGCTGGTCGACCGCCTGCAGGCGATGTCCAGCACCTTTGAACAGCACAGTGCGGCCGCCAATGAGCGCCTGCTGGCCGGCCAGGCCGAGTTCCTGACCCAGAGCCAGGCCCTGCAGGAACGCCTGGCCCTGTCGCTGCAGCAGTCGCTGCGCGAAGGTGCCGAAGCCAGTGCCGCGGTCATCGGTGGCGCGCTGCAGCCGATGGCCGAGACCACCCTGGCTGGCCTGGCCCATCACGGCGAAGCACTGCATGCCCGCGTCGAGCAGGCCGTGCAGCAGCAGCTGGCCGGCCTGAGCGACGGTTTCGAACGCAGCCGGGTCGCCACCGAAGCCAGCTGGGCCAAGGTGGTGAGTGAACAGACCCAGGCGCAGCAGGCGCTGGTGAATGATCTGCGCCAGCACCTGCAGGCCTTCAGCGATGGCCAGGGCACGCACGCCGAAGCACTCGTCGCGCGTATCGGCGAGCGCCTGCAGGCCGATGCCAACGGCAACGCCGAGGCCTGGCGCGCCGCCATCGAGCAGCAGCAGGCACTGAACAGCGCGCTGATCGAGCGCCAGCAGCAGGCGTTGATCGCCGCCAGCGAACATCTGGATGCGCGTGCGCAGGCGCTGCTGCAGGCACTGGAACAGCAGCACAGCGCCAACCAGTCACTGCTGCAGGATCATGAAGCGCAGCGCTCGCAGCAGTGGCAGGCCGCGCAGGCCGCCGCCGCAACCGCACACGCCGAACTGCAGGCCAGCCTGGACACTCGCGAGCAGCAGCGCCAGGCGCGCTGGGACGCGGTCAGCGCCGAACTGCAGCAGGCCCACGCCACCCTGCAGGCGCAGCTGCAGGCCGGTGACGAACAGCGCCTGCAGCGCTGGAGCGATGCCTTGCAGCACGTTTCCACCGAGCTGGCCGAGCGCCTGCAGGCCAATGGCGAGCGCCTGGCTGCGCAGCAGCAGCATGTCTGCGAGACGCTGGCGGCGACCGCGCAGCAGATCGGCGAGAACGGTCGCGCGCAGGCCAGCGCCACGTTGGCCGAAGTGTCCACCCTGCTGCAGACCGCGGCGGCGGCACCAAGAGCGGCTGCCGACGTCATCAACGAACTGCGCAGCACGCTCTCTGAAAGCCTGGTGCGTGACAACGCAATGCTGGAAGAACGCGGTCGCCTGCTGGCCACCGTGCAGACCCTGCTCGATGCGATCAACCATGCCTCGCACGAACAGCGCACCGCGGTGGACGCGCTGGTTGGCGGATCGGCCGAGCTGCTGGAGCGCGTTGGCAATCGCTTTACCGACCATATCGCCGCCGAGACCGGGAAGCTGGACGGCATCGCCGCAGCGCTCCACGGCAGCGCTGGTGAAGTGGGCCAGTTGGCCAGCACCTTTGGTGAAGCAGTCGCGCAGTTCGGCAGTGCCGCCACCGCGCTTTCCGGCCGCCTGGAACAGATTGGCGGCGCACTGGATGCCTCACTGGCCCGCAGCGATGAGCAGCTGGCTTACTACGTGGCGCAGGCGCGCGAGGTGGTCGACCTCAGCCTGCTGTCGCAGAAGCAAGTGATGGAAGAACTGCAGCAGCTGGCCACGCGCCGCGGCAAGGCCGGCAGCGCATGAGCGACGAACTGGAGGTCGATGGCGGATCGCACGCCCCGATCTGGGCCGCCTTTGGCGACCTGATGTCGGTGCTGCTGGGTGCATTCGTGCTGATCCTGGTCGGCGTAGTTGCCGTGCAGCTGGAACTGTCGCAGCGGCTGGATCAGGAAGTGAAGCAGCGCCAGGCCGAAGCCAAGCGCCTGCAGACGCTCGAACAGGCACTGGCTGGCCCGCTGGCTGCCGGTCGCGTGACGCTGGTCGACGGCCGCATCGGCATCAGCGGCAGCGTGCTGTTCGCACTGAATTCCGACCAATTGCAGCCGGAAGGCCAGGAGCTGCTGCGCAGCCTGGCGGCACCGCTGGCCGCCTACCTGGGCAGCCGCGAGGAGATCCTGATGGTCAGCGGCTTCACCGACGATGCGCCCGTGCGCGAAGGCAACCGCCGCTTTGCCGACAACTGGGAGCTGTCCGCGCAGCGTTCGCTGACCGTGACCCGCACCCTGATTGCCGACGGCGTACCCGCTGATGCCGTGTTCGCCGCCGCGTTCGGCAGCGAGCAGCCGGTCAGTTCCAATGCCAATGAGGAAGGCCGCGCACGCAACCGTCGCGTGGAGATCGCGCCGATTCCCAAGCCCAAGGCGGCGGATGGCAAGTAAGCCGCCCGCCCTGGAAGGCCTGCGCGCATTGGTGCGTGACCTCGATGCGGGGTCGCGCTCGCTGCCGCATTACCCGCAGGTGCCGATGCTGCAACAGGTGCAGCGCGAATGGTCGGAGCTGCGCAGCGAACTGCAGGTGCGCCGCTCGCTGCGCGCCGAGGCCCCGGCTGACGGCGGCCCGCTGAACTCGGCGGTGCTGGTGCAGCGCATGCTGGACACGATGCAGGCCACCAGCCCCGGCTACCTGCGCCACTTCATCGACTATGTGGACACCTTGTCCTGGCTGCAGGCGCTGCAGGATGGCGCCGCCAGCGGCGGTGAAACCGCAAAGCCGAAACGGACACGCAAGCCGCGCAGCGCGGGTTGAACACAATACGCCGACCTCGTTCGGCGCCCCTTGGACACGACAATCCTGATCCACGCTGCTGGTTACGCCAACATTGCTTGGCGCTTATCGACTCCCAGCAGCGCTGCTGTCCAATCGCTACCGCGAGCCAACCACGTCAATGGTTGACCAACTTGAACAGCTTGGGGCGACTGCCATTGACGTCGAATGACGAATTCCACAGTGTCTGACTGCCCTCATTGCACACGAATTCAATCTCAACAAATGCAGCCTTCAGTAGAAGCCAGACTTCTCAAGCTCCGCGCGAATCTCAACGAAGCCGAGATGTACCTTGGCCCTCCACTTGGACGTTCTGACGTCGACGCGCTCCAGAGCTTGGTGCTTTCTACGCTAGGTATCACCCTGCCGGAGTCCTATCTGGGCTTTCTTTCACGCCACGATGGCTTGGCGGCAGCAGGAGTGTTCCTCTACTCGAGCACTTCACGCTCATACCGCGATGGCGGGTCAGCGCTTGCTTTGGTGGAAATGAACCTTCTCGCTTGCGACCAGGGATCCCTGGGCGGCTATGTAGAACTCGGAGAGAGCGATATGGATTGCTACGTCTTTGAATTCGCAACAGGGCGGTACCAGGTCCGTGACAAAGTAGCGTTCGATAATGTCTACGAAGAATTCACTTCATTAGATGGCCTGCTCGGTCACATCATCGGTCTGATCGAACAGCATTGCTGAACAAACAGATTCAAGAATGCCCATGCCACGCCGGGTTGGCATTCACAGCTACACCGGCTGCCTTCTGAATCAGCCGAGTCATGGGTTCGGCTCTGAGGACCTCAGCCGCGCAGGGTGGCGCCACCGTCCACGTACAGGTCGCTCATCGCTACGTGCCCGGCCTGCTCGGAGAGCAGGAACATCACCGACTGCGCGATGTCTTCCGGCGTAGCGAGTTTGCGCAGTGGAATGCCGGCCTTGTAGGTCTCAAGGCTGCCGACGATCACCCGTTCGGCGCCGTGCTCGTCCCGCCACATGCCGGTCTGCATCGGGGTCAGCGTCGAGCCCGGGGCAACGATGTTGCAGCGGATGCCCAGCGGCGCCAGCTCCAGCCCGAGGCACCGTGTGAACATGGTCGCTGCGGCCTTGGATGCGGCATACGCTGCCATGCCATGCCGCGGCACGCCAGCCGCATTCGAGCTGACGGTAACGATTGCGCCCTGCCGGCGCGGTGACATCACCCGCGCCAGCGCACGACCGACATGGAACACGCCATCGGCATTGACCGCGAATACACGGCGCCAGTCGTCGTCGCCGGTCTCGGTGACACCGGCCACATGCAGTACGCCGGCCACGCTGGCGGCCAACATGATCGGTCCGATGCTGGACTCGACCTGGTCCACCAGGGCGTCCACGGCGGCACTGTCGGTCACGTCCAGCGCAAAGGGGTGCACACGCACATCTGCCGTAGCAGGCGCGTCGCGATCGGTCGCCACCACGGTGCAACCGGCCACGGCCAGAAACCGTACCAGTGCCTCGCCGATGCCGCCGGCAGCACCGGTCAGCAACGCCACGCGGCCTTCAAAACCGGTCAACTGCATGTTGCAATCTCCTGTTGCTCGTCCCATTGGCGCAACCGCGCCGACAACCACGGCGCCAGCTGCGCCACCGCATCGCGGCCGGTCAGTTCTGCATGCAGAAACGGCAGTTCCAACGACTGCACCCTGCGCGCGTGTGCCCGCCACAACGCCGACTGCAACTGCGGCCGCGCCTGGTGATCCCGGCCCGCACGCACATGCACCAGCGTGCCATCGAACGACCGGTGGATATGTTCACGGATCAGTCGATTGGTGCCGGTCACGGCGCGCACCACGCCATCGAGCACCACATCCGGCAAGCTGCCGAGTGCACTGCCACCACGTCGCAGGAACGCGAGAATGCGTTCCCGGCTGTCCAGTTCCGGATGCGCATCCGGGTCATGACCGGCAATCGCCAGCAGTGCCCGCAATGCAGCGATGGCATCGGGTTCCGGCTCGGCCCGCCAGCACTCGCTGGGATAGGCGTCCAGCAGCACCAGCTCTCCGACGTCGCGGCCGATTTCATGCAGGCGCACCGCCATCGCCTGGGCGAGGATGCCACCTACCGACCACCCCAGCAGATGCACTGGCCCCTTCGGCTGTAGTGCGACCACGCGCTGTACGTAATCGTTGGCCATCGCCTCGATGCTGCTCGGCAGTGGCAGCCGCGCGTCCAGTGCCGGCGACTGCAGGCCATACACCGGGCGGGCTGGTTGCAGTGCCCGGGCCAGGGTGCGGTAGTTCCAGGCGATGCCACCGGCCGGGTGCAGCACGAACAGCGGCGTGGACCCGGCCGCTTCGGTCGCGGCCAGCGCGATTATCGGCCCCAGTGCGTGATCGGCCAGCGCGGGCGGCTCGGCAATGCGAACTGCCAGCGCGGCCACGGTGGGCTGGGCAAACAAGGCACCCAGACCCAGATCACAGCGCCAGCGCTGCTCGATGGCCAGCAGCAGGTGCACCGCCGACAGCGAGTCACCGCCGAGACTGAAGAAGTCCGCATCCACCACCACCGGCGCCTCACGCCCAAGCGCCTGTGCGAACAGCAACGCCAGCTCCTCTTCCAACGGCGTGCGCGGCGCCAAGCCGGCAACTTCAAGTTGCGGTGGCTTCGGCAATGCGTTGCGGTCGAGCTTGCCGTTGGCGGTCACCGGCCAGTAGTCCACGCCGACAAACGCCGAAGGCACCATGTAATCCGGCACGCGCGTGGCCAGGTGGCTGCGCAGCATGACGGGGTCGGCAAGCGCGGTTGGCACATAGGCCACCAGCCGGGCATCGCCTGGCGCGTCCTGGCGCAGCAGTACTTCCACGCGCTCCATGCCAGGCAGCTCGCGCAGTGCCGCCTCGATCTCGCCCAGCTCGATGCGCAGGCCGCGCAGTTTCACCTGATGGTCGCTGCGGCCCAGGTACTCGACCGCGCCATCGGCGCGCCAGCGCGCCACGTCGCCGGTGCGATAGATGCGTTCGCCAGGCAGGAACGGATCGGCGAGGAAGCGCTCGGCGGTCAGGTCCTCGCGACCGAGATAGCCGCGCGCCAGCTGCACACCGCCCAGATAAAGGTCACCGGCCACACCGACCGGCACCGGCTGCATCCGCGCGTCCAGCACGTAAAGTCGGGTATTCCAGACCGGGAAGCCGATCGGCACCGGCCGCGATCGATCCTGCGCCGGCGCCGGCCAGTAGCTGACGTCCACCGCGGCTTCGGTCGGGCCATACAGGTTGTGCAGCTCGGCGTGCATGCGCGCGTGGAAGCGGTCGCGCAACGCGGCGTCCAGCGCCTCGCCACTGGTGAATACCCGTCGCAGCTGCAGGCCTTCGGAGGCCGGTGCAGCGAGGAAGGCATCGAGCATCGACGGCACGAAATGCGCCGTGGTGATGCCATGGCCACGGATCAAGCGGGCCAGTTCAGTGGGGTCGCGATGCGCATCGGGCCCGGCAATCACCAGCGTTGCTCCGCACAGCAACGGCAGGAAGAACTCCCAGACCGAGACGTCGAAGGTGGCCGGGGTCTTCTGCAGCACGCGGTCATCGGCGCGGATGTCGTAGTGCTCGCGCATCCACAGCAGGCGGTTGACGATGGCACGGTGTTCGATGACCACGCCCTTGGGCTCGCCGGTCGAGCCGGAGGTATAGATCACGTAGGCCGCATCGTCAGGTGCCGGATCGGCCCACGGTGCGGCAAAACTCAGCGCAGTCCACTGCTCCGGCGCGAGCACGGGTACGCCGACCATGCGCGCCGAAACCTCGGACGCAGCCATTACGCACACCGGCTGTGCCGAGGCGAGAATACGCGCCAGGCGCTCGTCCGGATGAGCAAGGTCCAACGGCAGGTAGGCGGCTCCGGCACGCAGCACCGCCAGCAGCGCGATCACCAGCTCCAGCGAGCGCGGCAATGCCACCGCCACCACGCTGCCCGGGCCGACATCCATCGCCCGCAGCTGTGCCGCCAGCGCGAAACTGCGCGCTTCCAGCGTTGCGTAATCCATGGCAGCGTCGCCGAACACCAGCGCAGGCGCGTGCGGATCCCGATCCATGCCCTGCTGCAGCAATTCAACCAGTGTGGTCTCAGGAAGCGCGTGCGCGGTGGCATTGAAACCGTGCAGCACCTGCTGCACCTCGTCGGTCGTCGCCAGAGGTACGGCTGCGATATCGTCAGCCTGCAGTGCCGCCGACACGAAATGCAGCAACCGTGCCGCGTGTGCCTCGACATCCTCGCGACTGTACAGCGCGGGATTGGCCTCGATCTCCAGATCCAGCAGACGCTGGCCATCGCCACGGAAGCCCAGCGTCAGGTCATCCACTGGCCCGGTACAGAGCACCTCCAGCGTCGCCTGCACGCCCGTCAGCGCCAGCGGCTTGTAGAACGGCTGCACATTCACCATGGGACCGTGCAGGCGCTGCTGCGCGCCCACCAGGCCCAGGTCCCGGCGCAGTTGCTCGCCTCGGTAACGGCCGTGCTTGCGCCCTTGGCTGAGCTGCCGGCCCAGGCTGCGGGCAAAGGTTTCGACGCTGCCCTCGCCGGCGGCCACGCGCAGCGGCAACACATTCATCACCATCGCCGGTACCCGTGCCGACGCGTTGCCGAGCCGGCCCATGTAGGGCACGCCCAGCACCACTTCATCGGCCGCGCTCATCCGCCGCAGGTACTCGGCCGACAACGCGGCCAGGACGTCTGGCCAGGGCTGCAACCAACGTACCGATGCCTGCAGCAACTGCTCACGGAATGCCGCATCGAGCGGCTGCACCCAGCGCAGCGCGTCGTCACTGGCCGCGAGCGTACCGGCCAGGCCCATGCCCGCCGGTGCACCCTGCATGTGCTCGCGCCACCATTGCCCGGCCTGCGTGCGGCGCGGGTCGGCACGATAAGCAGCATCGTCGGCCAGCACCCCCGCCAGCCCCGGCAGAGGCTCACCCGTACGACCGGCATACAACGCGCACACGCGATCAGTGAACAGCGCCATGCCGTAACCATCGGCCGCCAGGTGATGCACGCGCAGGTACCAGACCCAACGCTGCCCGCCCAGTTCAAGCAGCACCTGCTGGCTGATCCGGTCCCGGGTGGGATCGACCGGGCTCAGCCGGTCGGCGTGCATCAGGTTGCGTGCCGCAGCGGCGGGATCCGCCTCGGTAGAAACATCGCGCACCGAAAGCAACGGCACGTGTGCCGTGTCATGCCACTGCAGCGGCTGGCCATCGGCCCCTTCGGCAAAGCGCAATGCGAAGGCCTCGGCCTCGCGCGCAGCCTGGTCTGCCGCTGCGACAAATGCGGCCACGTCCAGCGGGCCGTCGATCCATACCGCGTGCGCGGTATTGAATGACGGATTGTCCGGTGCCAGCCGCTGTGCGAACCACAGCCCGGCCTGGGCCTCGGTCAACGCCACCGGCGTGGCCAGCGCTGCGGCGTTCATGCGTTCTGCGCGGCCTGCAGTTGCTGCACCACACCCCACCACTGGCGCAGCGTGGTGTGCTCGGCCAACTGCGAGAACTCGAGCGGAAGGCCGGTGTTGCCCCAGGCCAGGACCAGGCCGAGCATGCGCATTGAATCCAGGTCCAGGTCGATCAGGTTGTCGTCGTCACCGATCTCGGCCGGCGTGCACTCCAGCACGCGCGCTACGTCGGCGCGCATCCGCTCCAGATCCAGCGCCTCACCCATGGCAGCCATCACAGCACCTCCAGCAGCTGATCGGTGGTCATCGGCACACCACAGGTGCGCGCGATCCAGTGCAGCGCCTGATCGTGATCGGCACGCGAGAAGTCCGCCACCGCATCGGCGGCGATGAAGGCCTCGATGTCACGCTGGAAGGCCTCGACCACGGTCGCGGTGCAGCCGATATGGGCGTACACGCCCGTCACCAGCAGCTGGTCACGGCCGCGCACCCGCATCAGCGTTTCAAGGTTGCTGCGCTGGAACGCGCTGTAGCGGTGCTTCACCAGCACGTGCTCCCCTGGCTGCGGTGCCAGTGCTTCGATGATGGGTTCGTGATCGGCGCTGCGGCGCATGCCCGGCCCCCACAGGTCAGCCTGAAGGCCACGGTCACGGCGGTCCTGGTCGCCATGCTGAGCGGTGTAGAACACCGGAATGCCGTGCGCGCGGCAATGCGCCAGCAGGCGTGCGATGTTGTCCACGGCCGGCCGCAGCGGCGCCTTGCCGGCGTCGAATGCGGCCAGGAAGTAACGCTGCATGTCGTGCACCAGCAGCGCGACACGATCGCGCCGGGGGCGCCAGGGGCCACGCGCCTGCGGCAGTTCAGCGGCAGTCGGCAAGGGGTAATCGGTGATACGGGGCAGCGCCATCAGCGCGTTCCTCCTGTCTGTTGCAGATGACGCGCACGCAGCTGCGCGCGCAGTTCGCGGCGGCTGATCTTGCCGACCGCGGTGGTATCGAAGCTGTCGACGAACACGATCTGGTCGGGCACCTTGAATGCGGCCAGGCCGCGCCCGCGCATCCAGGCCTTCAGTGCCGGTGCCTTGAACGGCTCGCCCTGCGGAATCACGAAGGCGCAGCTGCGCTCGCCCAGGTACTCGTCGGGAATGGAGACCACGGCCGCATCGAACACGCCCGGATGTGCCAGCAAGTGATCCTCGATCTCTTCGGCAGAGATCTTCTCGCCCGCCCGGTTGATGTGGTCACCCGCACGCCCCTGTACCACCAGGTAGCCACCGGGCAGCTGCTGCACACGGTCGCCGGTACGATAGAAGCCGTCGTCGGTGAACGAGCGCGCATTGGCCACCGCATCGTTGTGGTAGCCGCGGATGGTGTACGGGCCACGGGTGAGCAGATGCCCTACCTCGCCTTCGGCCACCGGCTGGTCATGGTCATCGACCACGCGCACTTCATCATCCGGACTGATCGGCCGGCCCTGGCAGGCGACGATCAGTTCCTCCGGGTCATCCAGCCGTGTGTAGTTGACCAGGCCTTCGGCCATGCCGAACACCTGCTGCAGCGTGCAGCCAAGGCCGTCGATCACCCGTCGTGCGGCTTCCGGCACCAGTTTGGCGCCGCCCACCTGCAGTACCCGCAGGCTGGACAGGTCATGCCTGCTGGTGGCGGCGGCCTGCGCCCACAGCAACGCCAGCGGCGGCACCAGCCCACAGCAGGTCACCCGCTCCCGTGCGATCAGCGGGAAGGCCGCATCCGGGCCGGGGCCCGGGCTGAGCACCACGCGGGCGCCGGCGTACAACGCGCCGAAGAAACCGGGCGAGCTCATCGGGAAATTGTGCGCGGCCGGCAGCGCGACCAGATAGACGCTGTCGCGGTCGATGTCGCAGATTTGATTGCTGGCACGGAACGAATAGATGTAGTCGTCGTGCGTGCGTGGAATCAGCTTGGACAGCCCAGTGCTGCCTCCGGAAATCTGCAGGAACGCCACCGACTGCGGGTCCGGATCGGACGGCAGCTGGCTGCGATCGCCCTGCAGTGCCTCCAGCGCGATGAACTCCGCCGCATCGCCGTCGATCACCACATGGCGAACCGCCGGCACTTCGGCCTGCAGCGCCCTTGCCAACCCGCGATGATCGAAGCCATCGTGCAGTGTGGTGGTGATGTAGGCACTGGCTTCCGCCTTGTTGGCGAAGTGGACCAGCTCGGTGATGCGGTGCGCCGGCAACGCATACACCGGCACCAGGCCGGCGCGGAACAGGCCGCAGACCGTGGCGATGAACCCGGCGGTATTGCCCAGCTGCACCAGCACCCGTTCGCCAGGTTGCAGGCCGAGCGCCAGCAGGCCCGCACCGATGCGGCCTGCCTCATGCCACAGCTGCGCATAGCTCAGGCGTACGTCGCCGGCGACCACCGCGATGTCATCGGCATAGCGTTCTGCACGCTCGCGCAGGAAACCCGGGAAGGTCTCGCCACGCCAGTGACCGGCTTCGCGATAGCGCGCCACCAGCGTGTCGGGCCACACCTGCTGCAGCGGCAGGCGGGAAGCGTCAGTGGAGGTACTCATGCGGCAGGCTCGATGGCGGGCGCGGATTCATGGACACCCAGCGCGTTCAACAGGGCAGCGAACTTCGCTGCGGTTTCGGCCACCTCGGCCTCGGGGTGTGACTCGGCGACGATGCCGGCACCGGCATACAGGCGCAGCTGCGTGCCCTGCAGGCGCGCGCAGCGGATCGCCACGTACCAGTCGCCGTCACCCTGCGCGTCCAACCAACCCACGGCGCCGGCATAGAAGCCACGCGGCACCGGTTCCAGCTCGCGGATGCGCTGCAGCGCCGCCAACCGCGGCGTACCGCAGACCGCCGGCGTGGGATGCAGCTGTGCCAACAGCTCGGCCGCCGATGTCTGCGGATCCTTCAGGGTGGCGTGGATGCGGGTGCCGAGGTGCCACATGCTGGCGGTGGCATGCAGCACCGGGCGCGGCTGTGCATCGATGTGGCTGCAGTACGGTGCCAGGCCTTCGACGATGGCTTCGACCACGTGGCGGTGCTCGTCGTGGTCCTTGGTCGAGGCCAGCAGCGCCTGCGCCGCATGCTCGTCCTCGGCGGCATCGGCACTGCGCCGCGCGGAACCCGCCAACGGATGCGACAACAGTTCGGCGCCGCGCTTGCGCAGCAGCAGCTCCGGCGTCGCGCCCACCAGCCAGGCCGGTGCCTGGCCCAGCTCCACCGGAAGCGGCACCGCGTAGGTCGCCACCGACGGATCCGCGCCCAGACGTGCCAGCAGCACGTCCGGAGAAAGCACCTGGCGGGTGCGTGCCAGCAGGCTGCGCGCCAGCACCACCTTATGCAGGTTCTGCTCGGGCGCACGCAAGGCCTGCACTGCCGCAGCGACTGCAGCGGCATAGTCCTGCGGCACAGGTTCGGCACGCAGGGCGCCGTCCAGCGGCGGTGCGGCCTGCGGCTGCAGTGCCAGCGCCGGCAGCAGGCGCTCGGGCTGGTACAGCGCATCGTCGGCACGCGGCTCGAACGGCACCGCGCCAACCAGCAGGCCCGGGCCGCCACGCTGCTGGGCAAAGAACTCCGAAACGCGTTCTGCCAACGTCGCCAGTGCACCGGCTGGCAACGTGGCGCGGCAACCGCGGGCGTGCACGTGCTGGCCGGCATGCCGCAGCAGGAACAGCGACGCGTCGTCGGTGCTCTGCTGTGGTGCTGGCGCAGCCTCCGGCCACGCGCTCTGCATCAGGGAATCGTTCATGGGGTCTCCTTCATCCGATGCGCTGCGGCCAGCGCGCACAGCAACAGCAGCAGCGCGCCCACCAGCAGGTAAGGCAGGCTTGGCCCGCCGCGATACAACAGCGTGCCGAGCATCGGCCCGGCCACCATGCCCAGCCCCTGCGCGGCCGCCACGGTGCCTGCGGCGGCGCCCTGCTCGTGCGCCTCTACCGCATCGGCGGCCAGCGCCTGGAACGAGGGGAATACGAAGCCCATGCCGAACGCAGCCAGCGCATACGCCGCAGGCAATTGCCAGGCCTGCTGCACGCCCGCCACCGAAGTGAAGCCGATGCCGGAAATGAGAGCGCCGAGGACGATCCAGCGGCGTGGATGCACCTCCAGCTTCATCACCAGCGCCTGCGCCAGGATCAGGCCGACGCCAACGGCGGTGAGTGCAATGCCGGCCATGCGCGCGCCGGTCGCCGCATCCAGACCCAGGCGATCAATTGCGAAGAAGCCGACCGTGACCTGCGCGATGGTCACCGAGACCATGGCGATGAACGCTGCCAGCTGCGGCAGGCACAGGCGCGCGTCGAGGCGACTCATCGGCGTGCGGCGCTGTGCGGACGCGCCCACCACGGGCGGTGTAGCCGGCAGGCGCCAGGCCAGCAATGCCAGTGCCAGCAACGGCAGCAGCGCGGCCACGTACAGCGCCAGCGACAGGTTCGTATAGGCCAGCCAGCCCGCGGCGGCCGGGCCGAGCACCATGCCCAGCGCGTTGGCACTGCCCAGGCGGGCGAGGAATTTTGCACGCTGTCCGGTGGGTGCCTTGTCGGCGATCAGCGCCGCTGCGGTAGGAGGCACAGCCGCGTAGAACAAGCCGATCAGGCCACGCGCACCGACCAGCACCAGCACTGACACCAGCACCGGCGGCACTGCCTGCAGGGCGACATCGATGAACACCGCCAGCGCGATATAGACGACGGTGTAGGCAGTCATCGCCAGCATCAACACGCGCTTGCGGCCGATGCGGTCGCTGAGCTGGCCCCACGGGCGCGCAGCCAGCATCCACAACACGCCTGCGGCGGTAACCGACAGGCCGGCATGCCACTCGGACAGCCCGAGCATGCGGACCACCGGACCGATCACGGCGACGAAGGACATCATCGCCATGGTGCCGATCAGGGCGGCCAATACCAGCGCCGGCAAGCCGGGAACGACGGGACGTGCGTGCATGGAACACCAGCCGTAACAGGAAAGGATTGGCCGGGCGCGTCTGCACGCCCCGCCCGGCACCCGCCCCACTCAGGACCGGATGCCACCCTCAAATGATAACGGCTCGTATTTGCCTTTGATACCCATTCTCTTGAATGGGCATGCAACAGTGGGTTCAGCGCATTGCACGCAGGCCCAGCAGGCCACGGCGCTTGAACCACCACTCCAGCGGCAGCGTCACCAACGGCGGGATGGCCGCCAGCAGGGCCAGGGCACTGGCCCACCACGGCCAGCGCAGGCGCACCGCCGCAAACAGCGTGACCGCCACGTACACCAGGAAGGCCACGCCGTGCAGGGGCCCGAACAGCTTCACCAGCGCCACGTTGGCCATCGGGCCGTACTTCATCCACATGCCGATGAGCAGGCCGGCCCAGGTCACGGCCTCGATGAAAGCGACCGCGGCGAACAGGCGTCCGGTCGGGTGCATGGGGGAACGTTGGGTCACACGGGACTCCGGCATCGGGGTATCAAATGCGAATGATACGCAGATGCACGCCTCGGCAGGTAGCGCCGGGCCATGCCCGGCGGGCGCACCGTCATCAGCAACACGGCGTATTCACCAAGGTGGACACCTACCGAAGCACATCCGGCAGCACCTGCTCTCCAATTTCGCGCATCACCGCGTCCATCGGCCTCCCGTTGTCGACCAGGTTGAACATCACGTGCCCCACGCCCTGCGCATGCACGCGCAGCAGGTAGTCACGCAGGCCATCGCGGCCGACCTTCAGGCCCAGCGGCAGCGGCTCGGCTGGCGCCTGCGGATCTGCCTGCAGATCCAGCAGCATCGACTGCACGAATGGCTTGCCCGGCCCACCGCGCTGCACCAGCGCCTGCTGCCACAGGCCGATGCGCCCTTCCTGCGCGGCCTCTTCGCGGTGATAGGTGGCCCAGCCTTCGGCTTCGCGTGCGATCCACTGCAGGCTCTGCCGCGCAGTGCCCACCACCAGCATCGGAATGCGCGTGGCCGGGGCCGGCAGTACGTCGAAGCCACCGGTGGCTTGCACTACCGCGACCCTTTCTTCAGCCTCCGGTGACAACGCCGCGCGCAACAAGGTCCAGCGCTCACGGAACGTCGCCGCCCTGCCCTCCAGGTATTCGCCGAATGCCGCGAACTCTTCCGGCCGATCGCCAGACCCGAGGCCCAGCACGAAGCGGCCGTCGCTGATCCGGTCCAGGCTCAAGGCCGACTTCGCCACCTGCAGCGGATGGCGCAATGGCAGCACGATGGCCGCGCTGCCGACCACGATGCGCTCGGTCGCCGCAGCCAGCATGCCCAGCCACAGGAACGGGTCGTCCAACGCGCTCGTTGTCGCGTCCGGACCCTGCGGCACCATCAGCGGCACGTCGCGCGTCCACAACGCGGCAAAGCCCAGGTCATCGGCCAGTCGCGCGATACGTCGCGCCTCACGTGGATCGGCCAACCCATGCGACGCCACGGGCGTCATCAGGCCCAGGCTCAGACCCTGCTGCGGAAACAAGGCAGCGTACGCGGGATTGAAATCACTCATGCCGCCAGCTTAGCGTGAAGGCCTGCGGCAACAATGACGCGCCGCCCACCACCGGAAGAACACTGCATGCCGACGATCCGCCCTGCCCACGTCGATGACCTGCCCGCGATCAGCACGGTGTGCCTGGCTGCCTTCACTGCGGCGGTCGCACCTTCGCTCAGCGCGGCCGGCATCGCCACCTTCGGCAGCGTCGCCGCGGCCGAAGCGTTCGGCGCGCGCCTGCACGGCGACAACCACATCCTGGTGGCCGAGCAGGACGGCCGCGTCGTCGGCGTGATCGAACTGAAGGAAGGCCGGCACCTGGCGATGCTGTTCGTCGATCCCGGCTACCAGGGCCAGGGCATCGGCCATGCTTTGTTCGACGCGGTGCTCCCGCAGGTGCGCGAGCCGGTCCTGACCGTGCGCGCCTCACTCAATGCAGTGCCAACCTACCTGCGCTATGGCTTCGTGCTGGACGGCGACGTCGGCGAGTTCAATGGGCTGGTGTATCAGCAGATGGTGCGGGCAGCGGCCTGAAGGCATCCGCCGGCCAATACCCGGCGGGCGTCATGCCCTGCGGCACGCCCGTCATAAGCAAACTGAATCAGCAGGCTCCCCGGCCGTTCCTACAATGGCCTGCCACCCTGCCCTTCGAGATGCTGCCGATGCGCGTCGCGCTTTCTATGTTGCTGCTGGCTTCGGCGTTGAGCGCCTGCACCCCGGCCCCGGTTTCCATCGCCAACTCCGCCGAGGTGCCCGCGCCGGCCAAGGCAATCGCCTGGCGCCAGGGCGATGTCGATGATGCCTTCGCCGAGGCCGCCGACAGCGGCAAGCCGGTGCTGCTGTACTGGGGCGCCGTCTGGTGCCCACCGTGCAACCAGCTCAAGGCGGGCCTGTTCAAGGACCCGGCCTTCATCGCGCTGACCAGCAAATTCGTTCCCGTCTACCTGGATGGCGACGAGGAAGGTGCGCAGGCCTGGGGCGAACGCTTCGGCGTACGCGGCTATCCCACCCTGATCGTGCTGGACCCAAAGCGCAACGAAATCACCCGCGTGGCCGGCGGCAATGATGCCACCGAACTGACCCGGGCACTGACCGTCGCCGCAGGCCGCCGCGGTGCTGTTGCCGCCACCTTGGCCACCGCGTTGGCAACGCCGGACCGACTGGCCGCAGAAGACTGGCAGGTGCTGGGCGACTACGGCTGGGAAGTGGACGCCAACCGCCTGGCCGGCGAGCGCAGCAGCGAGGATGTGCTGCGCCAGTTGTCCAAGGCCGCACCCGACGCTGCCCTGCAGCGCCGCTTCTCTCTGCTGGCCTTGGCAACGGCCGAAAAGCCCGATGCCTCGCCCACCGAAGTACGCGAGCTGCTGCAGGCCGTGCTGGCGCAGCCCGCCGAAGTCCGCCGCAACCGTGAGTTGCTGGGCTATGCAGGCGTGCAGCTGGTCAAGCAGGCCAGTGCCGGGCCGGCCACCAGCAACACGCTGGGACAGCAGCTGCTGGTGGCATTGGAGCGGGCAGACGCCGAGCGCGGCGACCGCGCCGACGACGCATTGTCGCGCGCACTGACGGAAGTATCGCTGGCCCGCCAGCAGCAGCCGAAGGGCGCACTGCCCGCCGCCCTGGTCGACCGGGTCAAGCAGCGCGTGGCCGCTGCCGATGCGGCCGCCACCGATGCGCACGCACGCCAGGCGGCGATCAGCAGCGCGGCGTACGCATTGCGCGAGGTCGGTGATGATGCGGGTGCCGAGGCACTGTTGCTGGCCGAACTGAAGCGCAGCGAACAGCCGTACTACTACATGCCCGAGCTGGCCGAACTGGCCGAGCAGCGCGGCGACACCGCCGGTGCGCTGGCGTGGTTGAAGCGTGCCTACGACGGTGCGCAGGGCCCGGCCACCCGCGTGCAGTGGGGCGTGCTGTACGTGGAGGGCCTGCTGAAGCTGGCGCCGGACGACGCACCACGCATCGAGCAGGCCACCGCCTCGCTGATCGCCGAACTGGAAGCGCAGCCTTCCGGTTACCACCAGCGTACCCGCCAGCGTTTCGAACGCCTGGCAGGACAGTTGAAGACGTGGAGCGGCAAGCACCAGGGCGCGGAGACGCTGGCGCGGTTGCAGCAGCGGATGCAGCAGGCGTGCGGGGAGCAGGTGGATGGCGCCTGCAAGGATTGGTTGAGTTGAGTTGATGAAAACGCCGGCGGCTGGTTCGCCTGCCGGCGCCTTTGTTGATACCGGTTGTGGGGGGGGGGGGGGGGGGGGGGGG
>NZ_JAZKVY010000150.1:0-324 GCF_036624925.1 Stenotrophomonas sp. A3_2 | reverse complement strand
CGAGCTCCACGAATTTCTGCGCGCCGACGCCTAGCCCCGCGAGATCGGTCGTGACGATCACGTCGGCGCCGCTATCCATCACCTTGTGCGCAAGCTCTCGCGGGGCATCGAGCGGGCTCATATGCACCAGGCGGCAGCCCGCCTTCAGCGCGGCGAAGAAGGCGACGGTGTGCCAGGGGGTGTTGGGCAGGAAGAGCGCGACGGTGCGCCCGGGGCCGATGCCGCGGGCGAGCAGGCCGGCGGCCAGCCGGTCCACGTAAGCCGAAAGCTGACGATAGGAGAGCGTGCGGTCGCGATACTCGATCAGCACCTTGTCGCCCCAGG
>NZ_JAZKVY010000149.1:0-386 GCF_036624925.1 Stenotrophomonas sp. A3_2 | reverse complement strand
GCTGGGGCTTTCCGGCGCACTTTTGGATTAAATCGTATCGGTCCAAGGACGCGACGGCCTTACTTTAGCGCGCCTTCCGGTGTGTAAGCGACATTCCTCATTCTCGGGAGGCCAGTCCAGGGCGGCATCGCCCTGGCGGGGCTCGGCAGCGAGTCCGCCATCGGTCCTCGGACCGATGTCGAGGGGGCAGAGCCCCTTGCCCGCCGGAGGCAGACGCCGCGTCAGTCCGCCGCGTCTGCCAGTTGGTCCGGCTTCTTGTGGGCCAGCTCGGCCATTTTCTTTTCCACGTGGCGGCTGAAGACGTATTCCGCCGGGCGCTGTTTGGAGAGGTCGATTTCCGGGGCCATCGGGCCTTCGGTTTTCGGGCCGCGCAGCGCCACCATGGC
>NZ_JAZKVY010000148.1:0-73011 GCF_036624925.1 Stenotrophomonas sp. A3_2 | reverse complement strand
TCACGACAAACTGGTCGCGGCTGGCGCCGAGATCATCTTCCCGTTGCAGGTGGTACCGACCGGGGCGGCGTTCAACGCGGTGCATCCCGATGGCACGGTGGTCGAGTACGTGCATCACCGGCCCGACCCGCACGGCCGGTGTGGGTGCGCACGGGCGGGGTGCGCCCGGCTCCGGGGGTTGTGCCGGCCGCTGGCGGGCACCCTGAGATGGAAAGGCGGATTTCCTTGGGGTGGGGGGTTGGGTGCGGCTGCGGGGGGCGCTGCAAGTACGTCCAGGTAAGCTCGGTCGCCGCTTGCTGGTGTGCGCTGTCCTGCGCACACGGCAAGACCGGGGTTGGGCGTCGTGCCCAACCCGCCCGAGGCATGCCTCGGGCCCATGGCGCTCACGCCCCCGCAACCGGACCCACCCCGCCTTCGACAGTCTCTCGCGACCTGCAGTAGATCCACGCCATGCGTGGATGCTCTTCGTTTCATTGTCGAATTACTCGATTCCGATGGAGATTCATCCACGCATGGCGTGGATCTACAATCCCGTCATGTCTTCCCCCGCCCTGCCCTGGAACGGCACGTTGCTGCTGGATGCGCACGCCGCCGTACTGCACGGTCATGCCGGTGACAGCGCTTCGCATGCGCACTACGCCCATCAACTGCTGTTGAGCGACGGTACGTCCTGGCACATCGAGATCGATGGCGTGCAGCAGCAGGGCCAACGGCTATGGCTGCCTTCGTTCCAGCCGCACGCGATCCTGTCAGCGCCGGAAGCGGGCTGTACGGTGTTCCTTGAGCCGGCGCATGCCGATCCCGAACAGATCCAGCGGCACCTGCATGCGCTGCCGGGTAACGCGCTGGCGCTGCACGACTGGCTGCCACGGCTGAGCCGCCCGCAACCGCTGGACCGCCGCGTGCAGGCGGCACTGGCCCGTATCGCCCAGCACCTGCCTGGCCCGGTGCCGGCTGCCGACATCGCCAAAGCGGTGCACCTATCGACCAGCCAGCTGCACCGGCGCTTCCAGTCCGAGCTGGCAGTGACCTTGCGCGGCTGGGTGCTGTGGCAACGGCTACGCACTGCGCTCACGCATCATCTGAGCGGTCACAACCTGACCGACAGTGCGCATGCCGCTGGATTCGCCGATCTGGCCCATCTCTCGCGCAGCCTGCGCCGCATGTTCGGCATCGGTGCCGCGCAGCTGCAGGGCCTGCAGCTGCACGCGGCCTGACATGTTCAATCATTCGCGCCTGCGCAGGCCTTCCGGCAACTCCGGCACCTCGCCATGCGGCAGTTCGCGGAACGGCGCCAGCAGCTGCCCCGGATAATCGCGCGGATAGTCCGGTTGGCTGCCGATGCCGAGGTCGCGTTGCTGCAGCCGATAGCCCGGTGCATCGAAGGCGGTCCCCAACAGGTGATCCCATGCGGTCAGGAACAGGCCGAAGTTGACGTCGCCGGCGGTGCCGTAACGCATGTGGTGGAAGCGGTGCAGCGGCGCCCATGCCATCACCCGGCCCAGCACGCCGGGACGCATGTCCACGTTGGAGTGCTGCAGCAGCAGCTGGATGGCAATGGCGAAGGCCAGCACCGCAGCCACCGGCATCGGCAGGCCCAACAGCAGCAGCGGCAGTACGCCACCCACCGCTTCGGCCGCCTGGTGCAGCGGGTGTTTCATCAGCCCGTTGAAGCCGTACATGCGGGTGACGCTGTGGTGCACCGCATGCAGCCGCCACAACCAGCCGATGCGATGGCTGGCGTAGTGCACCAGGGTGATACCGAGATCAGCGCAGACGATGGCCAGCAGCGCCTGTAGCGCGAATGGCCACTGCAGAGGCCAGGCCTGCCACGGAATGATTGCCGCCAGCAGCGGCACCGCCGCGATCGACAGCAGGTTCAGGCTTTCATTGACCAGTGCATGCAGGGCGTCACGCAGGCTGTCGCCGTGGTCGTGATTGAACGCGGGGTCATACGGCCACGCGCGCTCGGCGGCGAACGAAACCGCAATGGCGGCCGCCAGCAAGGCCAGCAGCCACAGCGGGTCACCGTGGCAGTGGCCGATCCAGACGACGGCAGTGGCGACGAATCCAAGCAGGAACAGCGGGGCATACAGGCGGAGCATCCAGTGGTTCATGGGCAACCCGGAAAGTGAGGGGCCTGCATGCTGGCGTGGCGTGTGGGTTGCTGGCTTGAACAAACGGCGCAACCCTGCGGGCACCACGCTTCCCACATCCACGCATGGCGTGGATCTACAATGGCGCCCTCATCGCGCCCGGGGCCGGCATGGATTCCTTCAACCTGATGCGTGCCTTCCGTCGCATCGTCGAACGCGGCGGGCTCGCTCGTGCCGCCGAAGACCTGGGCATGTCGCCGGCCGGGCTCAGCAAACAGCTGCGCACGCTGGAAGCGCATCTGGGCGTGGTACTGCTGCAGCGGACCACGCGGCGCATGAGCCTGACCGAGACCGGCCACGCCTATTATCGCGAATGCTGCCGCCTGCTCGACGAACTGGACGCATTGGAACGTGGCATCGCCGAACAGCGTGGCGAGGTGGCCGGGCGCCTGCGTGTCAATGCACCGCAGTCGTTCGCGCTGAGCACGCTGTCGCCGCTGCTGCCCCGCTTCCTGCAGCAGCATCCGCAGCTGTCGCTGGACCTGGTGATGGAAGACCGCCTGCTCGACGCGGTCGGCGAAGGTTTCGATGTGTCGCTGCGGCTGCGTGCCGAGCTGGATGATTCACGCCTGGTGGCGCGCCGGCTGGCGTCGCTGCAGCAGGTGCTGTGCGCGGCCCCGTCCTACCTGCGGCAGCATCCGGCACCGCAGGCGGTGAACGATCTGCAGGCGCACAGCGTGCTGGCCTACAGCCTGTCCGACTCCCCCGGCAGCTGGCCGTTGCTCGGCCCTGATGGCCAGGTGACGATCACCCTGCCAGCGCGCGTCACCGTCAACAACAGCCTGCTGCTGCGCGACCTGCTGGTGGCCGGCATGGGCATCGGCGCCCTGCCCTCGTTCCTGGCGGCACCCGCACTGGCCCGTGGCGAACTGCAGCAGGTGCTGCCCGACCACCGCTATCCGCCGCGCTTCGTGCATGCGGTCTACCCCACGTCGCGCCATCTGCAACCCAAGGTGCGTGCCTTCATCGATTTCCTGCACGCCGAGCTGCCCGGCTGCGCTGGCCTGGATTCGTAACCGCCAGCGAAAACTGAGCTGCCCGCGGCGTGCTGTTTCGGCCACGCCGCACTGCCTAATCTGCCGCCTCCCCTCACCGATGGCAGGCAGATGTCTTCCGTTCCTTCCCCCGCCACCGCCGCGCCGGTGGTCGATTTCTTCCACGACGTGGTCTGCGGCTGGTGCTTCGTGCTGGCCCCGCGCCTGAAGCAGGTCTCCGCCGAACTCGGCATCCAGGTGCGCCACCGCAGCTTCGTGCTGCAGGACTCGCGCGCACAGATGGTCGAGGTGTTCGGCTCGATGGAGCGCGCCAAGGCGATCATCCTGCGCCACTGGACCGACTGCGCCGCGCATGAAGACACCGCACGCATCGATATCGAAGGCATGCGCGCGCAGGACTTCGAGTATCCGTCCGGCTGGCTCGGCGCACTGGCCTGCCAGGCTGCCGGCATGCTCGGTGGCAACGACGCCCATGGCGCGATGTTTGATGCCGTGCAATGGGCGCACCTGCACCAGCACCGCAACATCGGCGACGCCGAAGTCCTGCTGGATATCGCCGAAGCGCTGGGCCACCCGCGTGGCGCCTTCGCTGACCACATGCGCAGCGACGCAGTAGCCCGGCGCGTGCAGGCCGACCGTGCCGAAGCCGCGACCCTCGGCATCCGCTCCATTCCCACCGTGATCGGCGGCAACGGCCTGCGCCTGCAGACCCTGCCGCTGCCACACCTGCGCCAAGCCCTGGCGCACCTGGTCGCGGCCTGAGCCGCGCCCCCCCACCCTGCAAGGAGACTCCCCATGACCCCACGTACCCTGGCCACCGCGCTGGCCCTGCTGCTGGCCGGCACCGCAGCTTCCATCACCGTATCCGCGCACGAACGCGTCCCCTCCGGCCAGCAGGTCGGCACCAGCCCCTGGGGGCCGAAGGACGAGATCGGCCGCCTCAACCTGATCACCGAGGCCTCGCGTGCGGCGATCCTGTCGCGGGTCAGCGGCGGCAAGGCCTATGACCTGGCCACCGAGTACTACGTCGGCATGCCCAGCTGGCAGGATGCCGGCGACCCGCACTACCAGTTCTGGATGACCCACACCCCGCGCGGCACGGTGATGGACGACCCGATGGGCGTGGGCGAGACCATGAACCTCACCCGCAGCTACACCGGCACCGCGTTCTCGATGTACAGCCACACCGGCACCCACATCGATGCGCTGAACCACTTCGGCATCCACGGGAAGATCTGGAACGGCTTCGAGGCCGACAAGCATCTCGGCGATCGTGGCTGGAATGTCACCGGCATCGAGAAGTTCCCGCCGCTGATCGCGCGTGGCGTGCTGATCGACGTGGCCGCCGCCAAGGGCGTGGACATGCTGCCGGACAGCTATCGCGTCACCCGCCAGGACCTGAAGGATGCGCTGGCACGCCAGAAGGTGAAACTGCAGCAGGGCGACGTGGTGCTGATCCGCACCGGCCGCATGCGCCTGTTCGAACAGCCCAGGGCCTACATGGCCAACCCGCCGGGCATGGGCCTGGATGCGGCACGCTTCCTGGTCGAGGACGGCGGCGCGATGATCGTCGGTGCCGACAACCTCAGCTTCGAGACCTTCCCCTCCGAGGTGTCCGACGACTACGTGCCGCTGCACACCTACCTGCTGGCACAGCAGGGTGCGCCGATCATCGAGCTGGTGGCGCTGGACGAACTGGCCCGCGACAAGGTCTACGAATTCGCCTTCATCGGCGGCCCGCTGAAGATCCGCGGTGGCGATGCCGCGCCCCTGCGCCCGGTGGCGTTGCCGGTCCACCCGTAACCGCATCCTTTGGGTGCCGACCTTGGCCGGCACTCCTCCCCCCTTCAGCAACCTGAAACCCGGCCCTCGGATTTCATTAGTAATTCTACTTACAACGCGAGTAGCATGTCTGGTCTCAGCCCCTGATACCGGCCCGTCGATACTCGCGCCATGCCCGCCGTTTCCGCCCGTTCCTGCCGTTTCCAGCCCACCCGGCGCCTCCCCGGGAGGATCGGCTGATGGGTGCGGTCGTTGCCCTCGACCGGCTGCTGGACGGGCGCCAGCTGTGGCGCGGCCCGGCCCGCCAGGGCCCAGCCAGCGACCATCTGACCAGCGGCCATCCGGCACTGGATGCACGCCTGCCCGGCGGCGGCTGGCCGGCCAGCGGACTGTGCGAGGTGCTGCAGGCGGCGCCCGGCGTTGGCGAACTGGCGCTGGTATGGCCGGCACTGGCCAGGCTGAGCCAGCGCGACCGCCCGATCGTCCTGGTCGCTCCGCCCTACCGTCCGCATGCCCCGGCCTGGGCCGCCGCCGGGCTGGACCTGGGCCAGTTGCAGATCATCCACGCCGCGCCGAAGCAGGCACTGTGGGCCGCCGAACAGTGCCTGCGCTCTGCGGCCTGCGCGGCGGTACTGTGCTGGCCGCACCAGGCCGACGACCGTTCACTGCGCCGGCTGCAGGTGGCTGCCGACAGCGGCCAGTGCTTGGGCTTCGTGTTCCGCGAGGCGCAGGCCGCGCGCAATCCCTCCCCGGCCAGCCTGCGCCTGCAGCTCGACCACGGCCAGGTGCGGGTGCTGAAGTGCCGTGGCGGGTTGCCGCCGGCGCAGCCGTTGCCGCTGGCCATCGCCCACTGAGGACGCGCCATGCACTGGGCCTGCCTGTTGTTGCCGCAGCTGGCGCTGGACAGCGTGCTGCGCCTGCAGCCGGATCCGCAGCGGCCGCTGGTCCTGCTGCAGGGGCCGGCGCAGCGTCGCGTGCTGCGCGCGGTCAGCCCGTCGGCACGTGCAGCAGGGCTGCGCCCGGGCATGCTGCTTTCGGCTGCGCAGGTACTGGTGCAGGACATGCAGCTGCACGACTACGACCCGAGTGCCGAACAGCACACCCGGCAGCTGCTGGCCAGCTGGGCCTATGCCTACAGCTCGCAGGTCAGCCTCGATTTTCCGCATGCGCTGGTGCTGGAAATCGGTGCCAGCCGCGCCCTGTTCGGTGACTGGCTGACGATCCAGCAGCGCCTGCGCAACGAACTGCACGAACTCGGCTTCCGCCACCGCCTGGTGGCCGCGCCTACCCCACATGCCGCGCGCGTGCTGGCCAACGTCCACGATGGCCTCGGCCTTGATGCGCAGCAGCTGCCGGCGGCGCTGGCGCAGCTGCCCCTGGCACGTTGCGGCCTGCCCAGCGAGGCGGTGACCGTGCTTGGCCGTTCCGGCCTGCGCACGCTGGGGGCGGTGCTCAAGCTGCCGCGCGACAGCCTGGCCCGGCGCTTCGCCCCCGAGGTCCTGCAGCAGCTGGATGCATTGCGCGGGCTGCCCACCGCGCCATTGCGCTACTACCAGCCACCGGACCGTTTCGATGCGCGCATCGAATTCGAATACGAGATCGAATCCAGCCAGGCCCTGCTGTTCCCGCTGCGCCGCCTGCTGCTCGACCTGGCCGCCTTCCTGTGCTCGCGCGATGGCGGCGTGCAGCGCTTCGACCTGCATTTCGAGCATGACCTGTTGCCGGCCAGCGTGCTGACCATCGGCCTGTTGGCGCCCGAGCGCGATCCCACGCTGCTGTTCGAGATCGCACGCAACCGCATGGAAGCGTTCGCCCTGCCGGCCGGCAGCCGCGCACTGCGACTGCAGGCCGAACAGCTGCCGCCGTTCGTACCCGCCGCGCGTGACCTGTTCGATACCCGTCCGGCGCAGGCGATGCCGTGGAACCAGCTGCGTGAGCGCCTGCGCGCGCGGCTCGGCGATGACGCCGTGCAGCCGCTGGCAGTGCAGGCCGACCATCGTCCCGAACGCGCCAGTGGCACCCAGCCACCGGCCAAGCCCCCGTCGTACTGGCCACTGCGCCCCGGCTGGTTGCTGGATGCGCCGCAACCGCTGCGTGATCCGAGGCTGCGCATCGTCACCGGACCGGAGCGGATCGAATCGGGCTGGTGGGACCAGGCCGACGCGCGCCGCGACTATTACGTGGTGGAAACCGCGCATGGCCAGCGCGGCTGGGCTTTCCGTGACCGCAACAATCCACATGCGCCGTGGATGCTGCACGGCTGGTTCGGCTGAGCCGCCATGCACAGCGAACTGCCCGGCTACGCCGAACTGCACTGCCTGTCGGCCTTCAGTTTCCAGCGCGGTGCTTCGATCGCCGAAGAGTTGTTCGCGCGCGCCGCGGGCCAAGGCTACCGCGCGTTGGCGATCACCGACGAATGCTCGCTGGCCGGCATCGTGCGCGCCTGGCAGGCAGCGAAGACACATGGCGTGGCACTGATCGTCGGCGCCGAATTCCAGGTCGAGGACGGGCCGAAGCTGGCCCTGCTGTGCACCGACCAGACCGCCTATGCCGGGCTGTGCCAGTTGATCACGACCTGTCGGCGGCGGGCTGCCAAGGGCGAGTACCGCTGCCTGCGCGACGATCTGCTCGGCCTGCCCGACGGTTTGTTGTGCCTGTGGCTGGACCGGCAGCCATCCGCCACCGATCTCGAGTTGCTGCGCACCGGCTTCGATGATCGGCTGTGGCTGGCGGTGGAACTGCACCGTGAACACGATGACGCACGCCGCCTGCAGCAGCTGCGGGCCTTCGGCGAACGCCACCGCCTGCCCCTGGTCGCCAGTGGCGATGTGCATATGCACGTGCGCCGCCGCCGTGCCCTGCAGGACACACTGACCGCGATCCGCCACCGCTGCAGCGTGGCCGAGGCCGGCTGGCGCCTGTTTCCCAATGGCGAGCGCCACCTGCGCCCGCGTACCGCGCTGGCCCAGCTGTATCCGCCCGAACTGCTGGCTGAAACCCTGCGCATCGCCGAACGCTGCCACTTCACCCTGGAACAGCTGCAGTACACCTATCCGCGTGAGCTGGTGCCCGAAGGACACGATCCGGACAGCTGGCTGCGCGTGCTGGTCGAGCGCGGCATCCGGTGGCGCTGGAAAGGCGGCATCGAAGCGAAGCAACGCACGCAGATCGAGCACGAACTGGCGCTGATCAAGCAGAAGAACTACGCCTCCTACTTCCTCACCGTGCAGGACATCGTGCGCTTTGCGCGCACCCAGGACATCCTCTGCCAGGGCCGTGGCTCAGCGGCCAACTCAGCGGTGTGCTTCGTGCTGGGCGTGACCGAGATCGACCCGGCACGCAGCAACCTGCTGTTCGAGCGCTTCATTTCCGCCGAGCGCGACGAGCCGCCGGATATCGACATCGACTTCGAGCACGAGCGTCGCGAGGAGGTGCTGCAGTACGTGTTCAAGCGCTACGGCCGCGAGCGTGCCGCACTGACCGCGGTGGCGATCAGCTACCGTGGCCGCAGCGCGATCCGCGACGTGGCCCGCGCACTGGGCCTGCCGATGGACCAGGTCAACGAACTGGGCGCGGCGATGGACCACTGGGGCGGCAACATCCCATTGCCGGAAACCCTGCGCGAGCGCGGTTTCGATCCGGACACGCCGTTGATGCGGCGCCTGCTGGCGCTGACCGCCGAGCTGATCGACTTCCCGCGCCACCTGTCGCAGCATCCGGGCGGTTTCGTCATCTCCGAGCATCCGCTGTCGACCCTGGTGCCGGTGGAGAACGCGGCGATGGCCGATCGCACCGTCATCCAGTGGGACAAGGACGATCTGGATGCCACCGGCCTGATGAAGGTCGACTGCCTGGCATTGGGCATGCTTACGGCCATCCGCAAGTGCCTGGCGATGCTGAAACAGCATCGCCTGCACGAAGGGCGCATGGACGCCATCCCGCCCAAGGATGCAAAGACCTTCGACATGATCTGCGCCGCTGACACCATCGGCGTGTTCCAGATCGAATCGCGCGCGCAGATGGCGATGCTGCCGCGCATGCAGCCACGCACGTTCTATGACCTGGTGATCGAGGTGGCGATCGTGCGCCCTGGCCCGATCCAGGGCGACATGGTGCACCCCTATCTGGAGCGGCGCCGGATCCTGCGCGAACAAGGCCCGGACGCGTTGAACGACCCGGACAACCCGCTCTACCCACCGCAGCTGGAACGCGTGTTCGCACGCACGCTGGGCGTGCCGCTGTTCCAGGAACAGGTGATGCAGCTGGCGGTGGAAGCAGCCGGCTACACGCCGGGCCAGGCCGATGCCCTGCGCCGCTCGATGGCGGCGTGGAAGCGCCGTGGCGGTCTGGAACCGCATCGCGAGAAGCTGCTGGCCGGCATGCTGGAGAACGGCTTCAGCCGCGAATACGGCGAGCACCTGTTCGAGCAGATCAAGGGCTTCGGCGATTACGGCTTCCCGGAAAGCCACGCCGCCAGCTTCGCCCTGCTGACCTATAACAGCTGCTGGCTGAAGTGCCACCACCCGGCCGCATTCACTGCCAGCCTGATCAACAGCCAGCCGCTGGGTTTCTACAGCCCCGACCAGCTGCTGCAGGACGCGCGGCGGCATGGCATTACCATTCTTCCCGTGGACGTACGCCACAGCGACTGGGACTGCACGCTGGACTTCAGCAGGGGGCCGGCGGCGATCCGCCTGGGCCTGCGCCTGATCGACGGCTGCAACGAAGGTGCCGTGCAGGCCATCATGCGCGAGCGCGCGCGGCGCCCGTTCGACGACGTCGGCGACCTGTGCCAGCGCACCGCACTGGACCGCCGCCAGCAGGGCCTGCTGGCCGATGCCGGGGCACTGCGCGGGCTCAGCGGCCATCGCCATCGTGCACGCTGGGATATCTCGGGCGTAGAGAACCGGCTGCCGCTGTTCGACCAGGCCCGTGCCACTGCCGAAGCCCGCGTGCCCCTGCCACTGCCCAGCGCCTGGGAGGACATGCAGGCCGACTACCGCAGCACGGGCACCACCCTCGGCCGTCACCCGATCTCGTTCCTGCGCGCGCAGCTGCGTAGCCGTGGCTGCCTGGATGCCGCACAGCTGGCCGGGCACGGCCACGGCCGCCGTGTGCGCATCGCCGGACTGGTGCGCATGCGCCAGCGGCCACAGACCGCAAGCGGGGTGACTTTCCTCACCCTCGAGGACGAGACCGGCATGGTCAACGCCGTGGTCTGGCGGCACCTGGCCGATCGCCAGCACCGGGTGCTGGTCGATACCCAGCTGATGCAGATCGATGGTCGCCTGGAACGCGTCGATGGCGTCCAGCACGTCATCGTGCAACGCATGCACTGCCTGGATGAACTGCTGCAGGGACTGCGCAGCCACAGCCGCGATTTCCACTGACGATACACAACGTCACACAACGAACTGGCCATTGCCGGTCCGCATCCGCTATCGTCGGCACATCCAAGGAAGGACGACCCGATGCCCCGTGCGCTGCTGCTGACCACCCTGGTGGTCTCGACCCTCGCCCTGCTGGTTTCCGGCTGGACCGCCTGGAGCCTGCATCGCAGCCAATCACCACAGCGCATCATCGAGGCGCGCGGGCTGGTCATCCACGATGCAAGCGGCCAGCCGCGGGTGATCCTCGGCGCACCGGTTCCCGATCCGCTCAGCCAGGGCCGCACCCAGGGGCCGCGTGCCACCGCCCTGTCAGGCCTGATCCTGCTCGGTCCCGATGGTTCCGAACGCGGCGGCTACGGCACCAGCGACCGCGGCGGCGAAGCCCTGCTGACCCTGGACGATGCCACCGGCACCACCGAGGTGTTCAAAGTCGTCGCCAACCCGGACCGCGGCGCCAGCCTGATGGTCAAGCACCAGAACAACACCGGCGCCATGCTCACCTCCTGGCAGGGCAAGCCGGAGCTGATGTTCGTCGATGACAGCGGCCAGTCCTACTACGTGCGCCCGGGCGCCAACGCCGCGCCCTGATCTGCTTGTGTAGAGTCGAGCCATGCTCGACTGCTTCTATCAACAGCAGCCGAGCATGGCTCGGCTCTACAAAGGCGAAGCAACGTCGAGCATGGCTCGACGCTACAGAGCGAACACCGCCGCCAGGTCATCCGCCAGCTGCCGCAGCTGCGTTGCCCCCAGCGCAGCGCAGGTGATGCGCAGGCCATGCCCCGGCGCTGCCACCGCGAACACTTCGCCCGCGCGCACATGCCATCCGCGCGAAGCCAGGGCCAGCACCTGCGGATGGCTGTCGGCCTGCAACGGCAGCCACAGGTTCAATCCTTCCATCGGCAACGGTGTCGGCAGGCCACGCGCATGCAGCAACTCCTGCAGCGAGCGCAGGCGCTGCTGGTAACGCTCACCTGCCGAAGCGATCTTCGCCCGCTGCGTTGCCGACGACAGCACCGAGGTCGCCGCATCCTGCAGCAGGTGACTGACCCAGCCGGTGCCGGACGCCAATCGCAGCCGCAGCCGCATCGCGGTCGCTTCATCGCAGGCCAGCCAGGCCAGCCGCAGGTCCGGGCCGAGCGGTTTGGACAACGAACGCAGCAGCGCCCAGCGCCGGCCATCCAGCGGCAGCACCGAGTGATAGGCCTGCTGCGAGAGCAGCGCGTAGTGATCGTCGATCAACACCGCCACCTGCGGGTAGGCCGCCAACAACTGCCGCAACGCCCGCGCCCGCTTCGCATCCAGGCTGGCCCCGGTCGGGTTGTGTGCCCGCGGGGTCAGCAACACCGCGCGTGCACCGGCCTCCAGTGCCTGCCGCAGCGAATCGACCTGCATGCCATGCGCGTCCACCGCCACCGGCAACGGCGCGTGACCCACCGCGTTGAGCACGTTGAGGCTGCCGAGGAAGCACGGATCCTCCACCGCGATGCGATCCCCCGGCAGCAGCCACGCCGACAGCAGGCGTTCGATGCCATCGACCGCGCCATGGGTCAGCTCCAGCGCATAACCCGCCGGGCAGTCCGCATCCAGCGAGGCGCGTGCCAGCGCCTCCAACCTCGGTTCGACCGTGCCCACGCCATACAGCCGTGGTGCGGCCGGGGCCAGGCGCAGGTTCGGCAGCAGGCGTGGATCCGGGTTGCCACCGGCCAGGTCCTGCAGGGCCAGCCCGGGCGTACTGCCTTCACGCGCCAGCGGCGGCGGCAGGCCACGCACCACCGTGCCGCGGCGGCCCGCCGTGCTGGCCAGGCCCGCCGCATCCAGGCGCTTGTAGGCAGCAGCCACGGTGTTGCGGTTCACTCCCAGCTGCTCGGCCAGTTCACGCACCGGCGGCAACACGCTGCCGGCCTGCAGGCGGCCCTTGCCGATGCCGTCGCGGATGCTGTCGAAGATCGACTCGGCGCTATGCCCGATGATTTTCATTTTGTCCTATGCCAAAATATCTCTTGTCCTGTGCCAGTGTATCCCACCCTGGCCGCCCTGCATTGGAGGTGCCCGCATGCCCCTTGCCGCCGCCGACTGGCCCGTCGCCCAGTCCGTTGAACAGATCGCCGCCAACCTGGTCACGGTGCGCCAACGCATCGCCGATGCCTGCGCCCGCGTCGGCCGGGACCCGGCCAGTGTGCGCCTGCTGCCGGTCAGCAAGACCGTCGATGACGCCCGCATCCGCATGGCGGTAGCCGCAGGCTGCCACGAACTGGGCGAGAACAAGGTGCAGGAGGCACAACGCAAGGCTGAAACGATGGCCGACCTGGGCGTGCACTGGTCGGTGATCGGCCATCTGCAGACCAACAAGGCGCGCTACGTGGCGCGCTTTGCCAGCGAGTTCCAGGCGCTGGACAGCCTGCGCGTAGCCGAGGCCCTGCAGCAGCGCCTGCAACTGGAAGACCGCACGCTGGATGTATTCGTGCAGGTCAACACCTCGGCCGAACCGAGCAAGTACGGCCTGGAGCCCGACGCGGTCGAGGCCTTCGTGCAGCAGCTGCCGGCCTTCGATCGCCTGCACGTGCGCGGCCTGATGACCCTGGCCATCTTCACCCCCGATGTCGAGCGCGTGCGCGCCTGCTTCGTGCGCCTGCGCGAACTGCGCGACCAGCTGCAACGCACCGCCCCGCCCGGCCTCGACCTGTCGCAGCTGTCGATGGGCATGTCCGGTGATTTCGAAGTGGCCATCGAGGAAGGTGCCACCGTGGTCCGCGTCGGCCAGGCCATCTTCGGTGCCCGTGCCACCCCGGACAGTTTCTACTGGCCGAACAGCGGAGCACCGGCATGAAGCACGCGGTTGTCCTGCAACACGTTGCCTTTGAAGACCTTGGCACCCTGAAACCGTTGCTGCTGGCGCAGGGCTGGCAGTTGCACGTGCTGCAGGCCGGCGTCGATGTGCTCGATGGCGCCGAAACCGCCGATCTGCTGGTCGTGCTGGGCGGTCCCATCAGTGCCAATGACACAGGGACCTATCCCTTCGTCAACGACAGCATTGCCCTGCTGCAGCGCCGGCTGCAGCGGCAGCGGCCGACCCTGGGCATCTGCCTGGGTGCACAGCTGATGGCGCGGGCACTCGGTGCCAGTGTCGCTCCCAGTGGTGGCAAGGAAATCGGCTTTGCGCCACTGCTGCTGACCGATGAAGGCCAGCGTTCTCCGCTGCAGTCCCTGCAGGGCATTCCGGTACTGCATTGGCATGGTGAAGCGTTCGAACTTCCGGCCGGTGCACGCCGCCTGGCCAGCACGCCGGCCTGCCGTCACCAGGCGTTCGCCATCGGCAGCCACGCACTGGCCCTGCAATGCCATCCGGAACTGGACGCCCGCCAGTTCGAGCGCTGGCTGATCGGCCACACGCTGGAGCTGGCCCAGGTCGGCATCGATCCCAACGATCTTCGCGCGCAGGCGCGTCGCTATGGCGCACCACTGGCTGCGGCCGCCACCGCGATGTTCGACCATTGGCTGCAGGACCTGCCGGAGACACCACAATGAACTACCGATTGCAGATCCACCGCGATGGTGCCCACTGGGGTCACTTCGACTGCAGCGGCCCCGATGCCCTGCAACGCATGGACGCCATCGCCGCACAGCTGCCTGCCGATCAGGGCTTCCAGCTGAAACGGCAGAAAGGGGTCAGCGAAGAGCGCATCCTGTCCAGCAATGCCGATGGCCTGCGCGTACTGGCTTCGCAGATCCAGTACCGCGACATCTGACCCGATGGTAGTGCCGGCCGCTGGCCGGCATCCGAATCTTCCGGCCAACGGCCGGCACTACCCTGGCTGTTCGCCCGCGTGCGAAGCTTCACGGATGCTGACCCTGCAACGCGGCAGCCACCACGGACTGCTCATCGCCCCGCGCTGGCCTTCCACCCGCATCCAACTGGAAGAAGAGGTACTGCAACGCCTGCTCGACGCGCAGGCAATGCTGCCTGCCGGGCTGCGCCTGCTGCTCACTCGTGGCTTCGAACCCAGCCACAGCCGTCTCGGCGGCTTCCGCCGCGTGGTGCGACGGCTCGGCATTGCAGTGTTCCGCACCTGCTACCCGCAGCGCCGCGATGAGATCGATGCCATCTTCGGTACCAACGGCCACGACATTGATGGCCGTCATATCGATGTCTCACTGGTACTGCACGGCAAGCGGCTGCGGCTGCTGCCCCTGGGCGTGTTCACCCCACCGCGCTGGCAGGATCGTCGCATCGCCCATCATGCCGAAGCGGTCGCGCGGGTGAAGCGCAGCCTGCAGCATTGCGGCTTCGAACTGCATCGCAACCCCACCGAAGCCCTGCAGATCCACTGCGACTACCGCCCGCGCTGACGCTGCGGCGGCCCATGCGTACTGCGCCTCATGCTATAGATGCAAATGATTCTCTTTTGCTGTAAGGTGCAGCTGCTGCCCTTGCCGCCGCGGGCTGTTCCCTTTCCCAGTTGTCGCCCGCCCCGTGTCCACGCCTGTCGAACCGACGGATGTCGCGCAGCTGTGCGCAGCCCATTACCGGCCGCTGCACACCCATGTCCGCCGCAAACTCCCGCAACGCAGCGACGCTGATGACGTCGTCCAGGAAACCTGGCTGCGTGTCGTCAAAGTCGCCACCAGTGGCCTGCTGAGCAATGGCCGCGCCTATCTGTACCGCGTCGCCCACAACCTGATCGCCGATCACTACCGGCAACGCCAGCGCCGTCGCGAAGAGGTGCTGGATGACACGCAGTTGAATGCCATCGCCGATCCTGCGCCGCTGCCCGAGCAGCGACTGCTCGACGCCGAACAACTGCGCCACCTCGACGCGATCATCGCCGCGCTGCCGCCACGCTCGCGCCAGGTGTTCCTGCTGGCCCGTGTGGAACAGTTGGCGCTGGCCGAGATCGGGCGCCAGCTGGGGATCAGCCGGCAGACCGCGCACGGCCATCTGCTGCGCGCCCTGGTCGCGTTGCAGCAGGTGCCGGGCGCATGAGCCAGGAGACCATTGCACGCGAAGCTGCACGCTGGTGGCTGGATGCGCACGACGGCGACCGCGATGAGAACGCGTTCGAGCAATGGTGCCGGGCCGATCCACGCCATGCGGCGCAGTACCTGCACCTGCAGGAGTTGTGGCAGGCCGGTGCGGCGACGCCCAGCCTGCAGCGGCAACAGCAGCGCAGGCAACGCCGTCGCCTGCGCGAAGCCGGCATTGCGGTTCTGTTGCTGTGCGCGCTGGGTCTCTACAGCCGCCATGCCTCGCCACACGTGGCACAGGTACTGCGTACGGCCGCTGGCGAGATCCGCGAGGAAACGCTTCCGGATGGTTCGCATGTCCTGCTGTCACCTGGCAGCGAAGTGAAGGTGCGCATCGATGGGCAGCGCCGCCAGCTCCAGCTGCAGCGCGGCCAGGCCTGGTTCCAGGTCGCCGCCGATGCCGACCGGCCCTTCCAGGTGCATACCCCACAGGGCACCGTCACTGCACTGGGGACCGCATTCGATCTTGCCGTGCAGGGCAACAGCAGTGTGGTCACCGTTACCGAGCATCGCGTGCGCGTGGACAGCGGCAACGTCAGCATGCTGGCCGACGACGGCGAGCAGCTGCGCTTCGATGGGCAGGCAACAGCCCATGCAACAACGGCTGCCCCCGGAACATTGGCCTGGCGCGAGCGGCGCCTGCACTGGGTCTCGGCCCCGCTGGCCGACGTCACGCAGGGCCTGGACCGCTGGCATGGCGGGCATACGTGGGTCGTCGGCGAGCAGCTGCGCCAGCAGCCGGTCACCCTGCTCGGCAGTGCCGACGGTGCAGCCAGCAATCGCGACCAGCTGGCCACGCAACTGCAGGTGCGCGTGCTGCGCCTCGGCGCGGGCATACAGGTGTGGCTGCCGCCACGCAGGGAGCAGCGTGATGGACCCTGACATCCGGCCTGCGGCTGCGTCTACCCAGGATGACGACGCTCTGCGTCAGCCCCTGGAGCCCCCGATGCTGTGCCCCCGCCCCCTTGTCCTTGCCCTGTCGCTGGCCTGCACCAGCGCCCTTCCGCTGCTGCCCGGCAGTGCCCACGCACAGGCCGCCACACGCACCTACGATCTGCCCGCCCAGCCGCTGGCGGCCGCGCTGGACGCCTACAGCCGGCTGACCGGTGTCGACCTGGTGATAGGCGCGGCGCTGCCTGCCGGGCATTCGGCCCCTGCTCTGCGCGGTGACTTCGACGATGCGCAGGCCCTGTCGCGCCTGCTGGCAGGCAGCGGCCTGCGACCGCGCTTCGTCGATGCGCGCCGCGCCGCCCTGGAACCGGCGCCGGCTGAACGCGCCGATGGCAGCCGTCGCACCGGCCCGCTGCGGGTGCAGGGCACTACCGCGCACGGCCAGGCACCGGGGGGCGGCGCCAGCCAGTATGTACCGGCCACCCGCGATGGCTTTGCGCCCTCGGTCGGCAGCGAGCGCGTGGCGATGGCCGAACGCCAGGAAGGCAACAGCCTGCTGCGCTCGATGCCCGGCACCCACAGCTTCCATTCGCGCAGCCAGCCGGGCCTGCAGGTCAACATCCGCGGCATGACCGGTGCCGGCCGGGTCAACACCATGATCGACGGTGTCACCCAGACCTTCCGCAACAATGCCGGGCATGGTTCGGGCGGTCCGTTCGCCTATGTCGATCCCTTCCTGCTGGCCGGTGTGGACGTGCAGCGCGGTGCGGTCGCTGGCGGTGACGGCGCTGGTACGCTGGCCGGCAGTGCCAACTTCCGCACCCTGGATATCGACGATCTGCTGAGTGAGGGCCGTGACTGGGGCCTGCGCGCCGGCTATCGCCATGGCAACAACGGCTATGGCAGCGGCCGCACCTTCGCCGGTGCATGGCGCCACAGCGAAGAAGGTGGCGACCGTCAGTTCGGCCTGCTGGCCGCCGCCAGCAGCAGCCGCAGCAGCGAATACGCGACCGCGCGTGGGCAGAAGAACAGCGCCGACCCCGGCAGCCAGCAGCCCAGCAGCTGGCTGCTGAAAGCAAGCCTGCAGCCCAGCGACCAGCATCGGCTCGACCTGAGCCACATGCGTTACGAAAACGACTTCTACCACAACTACCCGTGGCAGATTTCCGCGCGCAACCAGCGCGCCAGCTACCAGTACACGCCCTATTCGCCATGGATCGACCTGCGCGCGACCTTCGCGAGCAACAAGACCCGGCTGTTCTATCCGCCGGTGGAAGATTCAAGCTACATCGGCCGCCGCACCCACAGCAGCCTGAGCAGCTGGACCGTCGACAACACCAGTCGCTTCGACATCGGCGCACTGCAGGCGCGCTGGAACACCGGCATCAAGCACCAGTCGGACATCTATGTGGCCGATACGCCCATCCTGCGCGGTGCCAACCCGCAGGGTCGCAGCCAGCTGGACAGCGTGTTCAGCACGCTGGAACTGCAGTACGACATCTACGCGCTGACTGCCGGCCTGCGCCAGGACCGCTTCGGCATCCGTGGCCACATCCCGGTGTGCTCGGATGTACCCGGCCAGTGCGCGGAGATCAATGGCGGCGACATCGACGTGCGGCGCAGCGAGCGCGCACTCAGCCCGAGCCTGGCGGTTTCACTGCAGGCCACTGACTGGCTGCAGCTGTTCGCCGAGGTCTCGCGGACGTCGCGTCCGCCGCGCGTGCAGGAGATGTTCTTCGAGAAGATCCCGCTGGAAGGCATGAGTGATGCCGATGGCGTTGGCGCCAACCCGTTCCTGCGCCGTGAGCGATCGCGCAACCTGCAGTTCGGCGCCAACCTCAGCGCCTCCTCGCTGCTGGTCGACGGCGACCTGGCGCAGCTGCGGGTCACCCGCTTCGACAACCGCATCCGCGACTACATCAAGCCGCAGTACCTGCTGATCGTGCATCCGCCGGAAGTGGAACCGTTCGTGGTGCCGATCGACGGCGATCCGCAACTCACTGCCTGGACCGATGCACTGGACGTGGACGACTTCAGCACCACCACGCGCTGGATGAACCACCCCGGCGTGGTGCGCATGCGCGGTATCGAACTGGAAGCGCATTACGCCAGCGAGCACTACCACACCACGCTCAGCTGGACCCGCTCGCACACCAGTGCGCCGGCCATCGAGTTCGTCAACCTGGAAGACATCACCTCCCTGCCCGACCGCTACTGGACGCTGGACGTGGGCGGCCGCTGGTGGCAGCAGCGCGTGCAGGCCGGCCTGCGCGCCGAGTACTCCGGGCCGACCGAGGAAGGCTACGACTTCTTCCAGACCCGCAAGACCGGCGGCACCGGCGTGCTGCTGGACTTCTACGCGAGCTTCAAGCCCCAGGCCAACACCACGCTGTGGCTGAACATCGAAAACCTGCAGAACAAGGCCTATGACAACAATGCCTCGATCGACAGCATCTTCAGCCCGATCCTGGACCGCGGCAACGGCCGTGGCCGCACCGTTTCGATGGGCGTCAACGTGGCGTTCTAGCCGTCGCTGGCTGCCCGTATGCCTGCTCGCGCTGGCCGCGGTGGCTGGCGCGCAGCCGGTGCCCGGCACAGTGATCGACCTGGCCACTGGCCAGCACCTGGACGAAGCCGCATTCGTGACACGCGCGGCGGACGCCCAGCGGCTGTTGCTGGGTGAACGCCATGATCTCGCCGGAGACCACGCCGCCCAGCGCTGGCTGCTGCAGGCCCTGCAGCGGCAGCGCCCGCAAGGTTCACTGGTGCTGGAAATGATCGCCAGCCAGCGCCAGCCACGCCTGCAGCGGGTGCAGCGCTGGCTGGCCAAGGGCAACCAGGCCGAAGGTGCACGCCTGCGGGAACTGCTGGACTGGGATACGCGCTGGCCGTGGGCCGCGTATGGCGGGCTGGTACGGGAGGCTGCCGATGCAGGCACGCCGTTGTTCGGCGGAAACCTGTCGCGTGCCGAGGTCAACGCGCTGCTGACCTCGACCGAGGGCGTGCGATTCCCGGTGGCCGCTGCCCGCCAGCGCCTGTCGGCGGTGGTGCTGGCCCAGCACGCAGACGCGGCACCGATGCTGGAAGGGATGCTGGCCGTGCAACAGGCCCGCGATACGCGCATGGCGCGGGTGCTGCTCGATGCGCCCGCGCCAGCGCTGCTGGTAGCAGGTCGCTGGCATGTACTGCGCGGTACCGGGGTACCGGGCTACCTGTCACAGGATACGCCTGCGCTGGTGATCGCATTGGCTTCACCGGGTGAAACCGTCGATGCAGCTGATGCCGATCTGCTGTGGGTGCTGGACGATGAGTGAGCGTGGCCAACACTGGCAGGCGATCGCGATCACCGTCGTCCTGCATCTGCTGCCACTGCTGCTGTTGGTGCACTGGGTCGCGATGCCGCCGATGCCGCCGCCCGAGCAGGACGTGCGCATCAGCCTGCGCCTGCTGGCACCGGCCACGCCGCCGCAACCGGTGGAGGAACGCCAGGCCGAGACCCCCAGCCAGGCGCAGCAGGCCCGCGCCTCGCAGCCCACGAAGTCGCCGCCGCCACCCAAGCCTACGGCGGCACGCGAGGGAGAGCTGGCCGCCAGCGAAACGGGTGGGACGGGCCGCCAGCCACTGCCAGTCGCCCCGCCTGCGGCCGCGACCGATGCAAGTCCCGCACCGGCATCGATCACGGCCGCGCCGCCCGCTCCAGACGCGCCACCGGCAGACTTCCAGGCCGGCGCCGCCAGCGACCAGTGGGAAGCCCGCCTGATGGCGCGGCTGGAGCGTTACCGCTACTACCCTGCCGCCGCGCGCTCGCGCCGGCAGCAGGGCACTGCGTGGGTCAGGGCCAGCATCGACCGCGAAGGTCGCCTGCTGGCGCTGCGGCTGGAGCAGTCCAGTGGCCAGCCGATGCTCGATGACGCCGCGCTGCAGACCTTCCGTCGCGCGCAGCCGCTGCCGCCCATTCCCGATGAACTGAAGGCACCGCAGGAGCTGGTGGTGCCGGTGGAGTACTACCTGCGCTAGGCGGCATAAGCCTCCGCCTCGATCTCGAACAGCATGCCGTCCAGCGCCAGCCGCGGCACCGGGATCAGCGTGCAGGTGGGCGCCGAGCGGTTCGGCCAGCGCCGCCGCACCTGATGGGCGATGATGCCCAGCCGGTCTTCGTCGTGGTCCACCACCAGGATGCGCAACCGTGCGACATCGGCCAGGCTTGCCTGCGCCGACCGCAGCGCGATCTCCAGGTTGTCCAGCGCTTGCCCGACCTGTTCCTCGAAACCGGGGGAGAGATGGCCATTGGCATCCTCACCGCCCTGCCCGGCAATATGGATCACCCGCGCGGGCAGGCGCACCACCGCCACGTGCGAGTAGCCGTTGGCCGAAGGATCGTAAAGCCCCGCAGGATTGAACAGTTCCAGCAGGCCATGGCCGAGGCCCGGGGTGGTCAACAGGTTCATGCCGCGCGCCTCGTGGGGGATGCGAGGCAGTCTGCGACCTCAACATTGGTTCAGGTCAAACAGATCCGGTGCAACAGACCGGTCCGCCACGCGCAACGATCGCGCCCACGTGTAGATCCCGGCTCACGTCCACGCCGGATCGGCAGTGAAATCGATGGTCAGCCAGAACGTGCTGCCCCGCGCATCCAGCCGCACGGCGATCTCGTCGCGCATCGCATCGACCTCCCCCACTGAGCCGAGCGGCGTGGCCGGATCAGCCAGCACATGGATCTCGATGAAGCGCATCCGCCCCATCTTCGCCACGTGGCTGGTGAAACCGAGGTAGCCACGCTCGGCCACGAACGCCTGCATCACCTGCTGCACGCGCCGGTCCAGATCGTCCGGCGCAACCTGCAGCACTTCACGCATGGCCTTCCACGCGCTGCGCGCCGGGACCGGCAATACCGCCAGGCTGATCAACGCCAGCACGATCGAATCCAGATACGGCACCCAGTGGTGCCACTCACCGCCATGCAGGACCAGGGCCAGTATGAAGGCCAGCACTACCGCCAGGCTCATCAACCCACCCAGCAGCCAGCCCCGTACATCCAGCCACAACAGCGCCGAGCGCAGGCGCCGCGCCCGCTGGGCGACGAACGCCGCCATCGCCAGGTTGCTGGCACTCAGCAATGCCGCCCACCACAGCGCGGGCCCTAACTTCACCTCGTGCCCGCCCGTGGTCAAGCCGATCACGGCGTTGGCCAGCGCATACACGCAGGCCAGCGACAGGATCACCCCGCCCAGTGCCTCGACCATCGGTTCCAGGTGCCAGTAGCCGTACTGGAAGCGCGGGCACTGTTCCCGCGCCACCAGCCGCAGTACCGACAGCGACACCAGGGTCAACGCAACGTCGACCAGGCTGTACACGCCGTCGAACAGGATGGCCTGCGATCCCACCAGCAGGCCACCGCTGAAGCCGACCACGCTGACCGCGATGGTGACCCCGATCGAGAACTTCAGGATGCGTTGCTCGCGCGCGGTATCCATCGTTCGCCGAAGGGCCGACCGTCGCCGGTCAGGCCTTCAGTACCTCCACCTTGTACGAGGTCACGTCGCCGTCGTGCTCGATGATGAGCCCGTGCACGTCCGACTCGAAGCCCGGGAAGCGGGCATTCTGCTCACGGGCGATGCGCAGCGACTGGATGATCGGCTCATCGCTGTCGCCAAAGCGCTCGCCCGGCATGATGGTCGGGATGCCCGGCGGGTACGGAACCAGCATGGTCGCCGCAATACGGCCACTGATCTGCTCGATATCGACCCGCTCGATCTCGCCCTTCACCAGGTGGTTGTAGGCGTCGGCCGGGGTCATCACCGGTGTCGGCAGATCCACGTACATCTCGCGCATCACCTTGGCCACGCCGAATTCCTGGTTGAACGAATGAAGCGCGTCGCACAGGTCGCGCAGGCCCCAACCGGCGTACGCGTTCGGATAATCAGCCTCCAGCGTGGGCAGTGCCTGGCTCAGCGGCGCGTTGCGGTCATACAGTTCCTTGAATGCCATCAGTTCGGTGACCAGGGTGCTCCACTTGCCCTTGGTGATGCCCATCGAGAACAGGAACAACACCGAGTACAGGTTGGTCTTCTCCACGGTAATGCCGCGGCCCCACAGGAACTTGCTCAGCACCGCCGCAGGGATGCCCAGCTTGCCCATGCTGCCGTCCATCGCCAGGCCTGGGGTCAGCAGGGTCACCTTGATCGGGTCGATCAGCACATAGTCGTCGACCAGGTTCTCGAAGCCGTGCCAGTGTGCGTCAGGTTGCAGGTACCACTCTTCGCGCTTGGCCACCATCGGCGCCGGCGTATCTCCCTTGTCCAGACTGCGCTCGAGCCTGGTCGGCTGCCATACGCTGAACCACCAGTCGTCGCGCCCCAGGTCATCGCGGACATGCAGCATCGCGCGGCGGAAGGCAATCGCCTCGTCATGCATTTCCTGCACCAGCGAGCGGCCGGCATCGCCTTCCATCATCTTCGAGGCCACGTCACAGGCGGCGATCACCCCGTAATGCGGGCTGGTCGAGGTATGCATCATGAACGACTCGTTGAAGCGCTCGGCATCCAGGTTCCGTTGCGCCGAGTTGCGCACGTGGATCATCGACGCCTGCGAGAACGCCGCCAGCAGCTTGTGGGTCGAATGCGTGGTGAAGATGATCGCATCCTGCTCACGCGGCTTGCCCTTGGCCATGCCGTAGTGGTTCTCGTAGAAAGGATGGAACGCGGCGTAGGCGTACCAGGCTTCGTCGAAATGCAGGAAGTCGACCGCGCTGCCGATTTCGTCGGCAATCTTCTCGGCGTTGTAGCACAGGCCGTCGTAGGTCGAGTTGGTCACCACCGCGATGCGCGGCTTGGAGCCAGCCTGATAGGCCTTGCTGGCCAGCGGATTGGCGGCGATGCGCTCCTGCAACGATTCCGGCGTGAACTGATCCAGGCTGATCGGGCCAATGATGCCGTGTGCATTGCGGCTGGGGGTGAAGTACACCGGTACCGCGCCGGTCATGATCAACGCATGCAGCAGCGACTTGTGGCAGTTGCGGTCGACGAACACCACGTCGCCGCGCGCCACCGTGCCATGCCAGACGATCTTGTTGGCGGTGGAGGTGCCATTGGTGACGAAGAAGGTATGGTCGGCACCGAAGTTGCGCGCCGCCTCTTCCTCGGCATCCTTGATCGGGCCGGTGTGATCCAGCAGTGAGCCCAGCTCCGGCACCGAGATCGACAGATCGCTGCGCAGGGTGTTCTCACCGTAGAACTGGTGGAATGCACGGCCCACCGGTGACTTGGTGAACGCCACACCGCCGGCATGGCCCGGCGTGTGCCAGGAGTAGTTCGACTCGGCCGCATGGTGGATCAACGCCTTGAAGAACGGGGGCAGCAGGTTCTTCATGTAGTCTTCGGCCGCGCGCATCACCTGCCGCGAGATGAAGCTCTTGGTGTCTTCGAACAGGAAGATGAAGCCGTGGATGTATTTGAGCAGCTTGCTCGGCACCTTCTCGATGGTGCGGCGCTCGCCGTACAGGAACACCGGCAGGTTGGCGCGGCGCGCGCTCTGCTCGCGCAGGAAAGCGGTCAGGCGCTGGAACTCGCCATCCACCTCTTCACTGCCGTCGATCGAGATCAGCACCGCCGAGGCCGCCACGTAGGTGCGGGCGCCGGCCCGGGCATCATCCAGGTTCAGCCCGCACAGCACGCGCTGGTCATTGCTGCGCAGCTCTTCCACCAGCGCACGGATCAGGATGCCGCCGATGCGCGGCGACTCGTAGTCGTTGTCGATGACAATGACCGGATAGTCCAGGGACTTGAAGTACACGTCGATTCTCCTTGTCGAACTCAGGAATGCCGGGCGCCGGCGCTGATGGCCGATGCCTCGCGGGCGCGCTGCCGCTGCTGGCGGCGCTCCTCGCTGAAGAAGGGATAGAACACGGTGATGAACAGCACGAACAGGAAGGCGTACTGCACGATGGTTCCCGACGAGCCGTAGATCGCCCACAGGCAGTACACGACGGTCAGGCTGGTGAGCGTCCAGAACGCACCGGTGTGGACCAGGGTGTGCGAGCGCTCGACCACGAAGTAGCAGGCCACGCACGAGTAGATGTAGGGCAGCAGGGTCAGCACCACCGCCGCCGACGTGATCACGTCGAACTGGGCCGATGCGGTTTCCGAGGTGGAGGTGACCAGCACTGCCAGGGTCATCAGCACGGCCACGATCAGCACGCCCTTGACCGGCACGTCGTCCTTGTTGGTCTTGCTGAAGATGCTCGGGAACAGGCCATCATCGGAGGCCGCCTTGGCACTCTGCGCGGTCAGCAGGATCCAGCCACCCAGCGAACCGGCCGCGCCGATGAACGCGCACAGGCTGACCAGTGCACCGCCCCAGCCACCGACGGCCTTGGCCGCGGCCAACGCGAACGGTGCGTCGGACACCTGCAGTTCCGCGTTCGGCACCATGCCCATGATTACCGAGGAACTGGCGATGTAGGCAATGGCAGCCAGGAACACGCCGGCCAGCGTCGCGCGGGCGACGTTCTTCTCCGGATTTTCGACCACACCGGCAGTCACCGATGCAGACTCGACGCCGATGAAGGCCCACAGGGTCAGTGCCGCGGCGCTCGAGATCGCACCGAAGTTCGACTCGCCAGACACGTTGTAGGCGCCCTTGAAGATGTCGGCATCGAAGAAGAACCAGCCGAAAATGGCGATGCCCAGGATCGGCACCAACGCAAAGCTGGTGGTGACCGTCTGCACGCGGCTGACGAAGGCCGGGCCGATCACGTTGGCAAAGCTCAGTGCCCACACCAGCACCAGCACCGCGATGCAACGCACCAGTGGCTCGGACAGGATCGGGAAGAAATAGCTGAAATAGCCCACCGCCGCGATCGGGATGGCGACGTTGCCGATCCAGTTGGCGAACCAGTAGATGGTGTTGGTCTGGAAGCCCATGTACGGCCCGAACCAGTCGCGCGCGTAGGCATAGGGACCGCCCGCCTTTGGGGCGAGCTTGCCCAGCTTGGCGAACACGAAGGCCAGCAGCAGCGCACCGGCGGTGGTGATCAGCCAGCCCCAGATCGAGGCGGTACCGATCTTGGCCAGGCTGGACGGCAGCAGGAACACGCCTGAGCCCATCATGTTGCCGGCGACGAGGAAGGTGGCTCCGACCACCCCGATTTTCTTTGCTTCTGCCATGACGATCTCCGGTACTGGCATGAGCCCGGCAGCACCGGGCGTGGGGACGGTTGCGCTGGCTTACGACCGCTGGCGCCTATTTGATGAAGTTGTATTGCAGGCTGCCCTGCACCCGGACCGTGTCGCCGCGTGCGCCGCCCTGCTGTTCCAGGCGGCCGTACAGCAGCTCCATGCCCATCGTCCACGACGGCGCGGGGCTCCAGATCAGGTTGAATACGCCGTACCGGCTCTGCCGGAAGGCATCGGCCGCCAGTGCGGCATTCCGCTCCAGGGTCAGCTGGCCGAAGATCAGGTTCGATCGCCACAGCTCGGACCAGTAGTGGGTATAGCCGACGAAGCCGCCGTGCAGGTCCAACGCGTCGAGGCGGCCATCGGCACCGACCACCGCGTCCAGCCCGGAGCCGGTCAGGTCGGCGGTATAGCGGCTGAGACCGCGCCCTCCCAGCGCACCGAACAACAGCAGGTCGCGCTCGCCCACCGACGCCGAGCCGCTCAACTGCACGCCGCCAGCCATGCGCCGGTCGCGCTCGTTGTCACCGTCGTATGCCAGGCTGCGTGCCACTGCGCCCAGTTGCAGGTGGCCCCAGTCGCGTTCCATGCGCGCAGTGACGGTCACGTCCGGCAGACGGTTCACTGCAGCGCGCTCTTCGCTGGCACCGGCAAGTTCGGTCTTCGGATCTTCGGCGGCGACGGTCAGGGTGTTGCCCTTGCCCAGCGCAAAGCTATGGTGGATGCCGGCCACCAGCAGATAGCCCGCGCCGCCTGGACCAGCGAAATCCAGCGTGTCGGGCAGGCTGTCCGGATCCATGAAACTGGAATAGCCATAGCCGGCATAGGTGTTGCCGAGCTGGCCATAGGCGTGACGCAGCCGGAATTCGTAGCCATCGCTGCTGCCGAAGAAGTCGTTTTCCAGGTAGAAGCGGAGGTTGCCGTGCGTGGTCGGGCGCCGCGCCTCGAAACTGAAGCGGGTCTGCTTGGCGTGGATGTTGAAGTTGGACACGTCACGGTGGCTGCCACCGACCGGCATCGACGAAGGAATGAACTGGTCCTCGTCACCGGCTGCGCGGGAATCCGCGATGGCATCCAACTTGGCATAGCCGCCGATGCGGATCACCGTATCAGTACCGGGAATGGCAAAGAACCCCTTCAGATCGGGATCGGTCGGGCCCGCGGCACTGTCCGGACGCGATGCCGCCGTGGATGGATCGGCGACCGAATCGCGTTGTGGCAATACGGGCTGGGCGACACCCGGCACCTGGGTGGGATGGATCACCCCCGTCGTGGCCGCTGTGGGGGCGAAAGATAACGCTCCGGGCTTCGCCTGTGCCTGCGGCTGCGCCTGCACAGGCGCATGATCCCGCTGCTCCAGCCGATCCAACCGTTGCTGCATGCCTTCCAGCGCCTGGCGCATGGCGGCAATCTCACGCCGCAATGCCTGCGCATCCTGCGCATCACCCTGTTGCGCGTACGCCGGCATGACCGCCAGTGCCCCGAGACATGCCAGATTCAGTACCGCCATACGCATTGCATCCTCCCCGGACGAACACTCGCATCACGGTTCCGGAGCGCACGCATGCGCCGCCCTGGCCTCGCGTTGCCGTTGCTGGAAATGCGGGTACTGCGTCGACGACACCAGTCAGCCTGCACGCGGCAGACAACAGGACAATGACACTGCCCTGCCTCTATCCATGTCGCTTCCATCAAGGCCGCGCAGCCAGAGAGATGGCGACCGCAGCAGTCTGGGTAACAATCAGGGAGTGAGAGTGTCGTGAATGGCTGTGCCGACCTGCCCGCATCCGGGCAGCCGCGGCGCGGCATCCATGGCGCGTTGACGCTGTATTCCATGCGTCACAGGCTAGTCCGCCTGTCGTTTTTGGCCTTGATTGGAATCAAGGCGTGATGTTTGATCTCAGTCACGATTCAGCCGTGACGACGAACAGCCCATGCGCAAGCAGTTGTGTTCGCCTGGGGCTTGGAACGCAACAGGCCCGCACGTCACCATGCGGGCCTGTGGTCGACATCATGATGCAGGCTCAGATCAGCGCGGGCCGAGCACCGTCTGCAGGTCATCCCCCTGCGGCAGACCGGCGCGGCGCTGCACCTGGCCCTGCGCATCCTGGAACAGGATACCCGGCGTGCCCTGGAACCCCATCTCGACCATCAGCACCTGGTTGGCGTCGAGCTTGCCCGCGATGTCGCGGCTGATGCTCGGCAGGGCCTTGATGCCGCCACGGTCGAACTGGTGCTCGTTCTGAAGCAGGGCCGCGCTCGGGTCACGCGCGGAGAGGATCGCTGCCGCCTTGGCCGGACTGTCCTCACGGATGACGCCGACCATGATGTGGCGCAGTTGTACCTTGCCTGCATCCACCCACGGACGCGCCGCCTCCCAGAATTTGTGGCAGTAAGGGCAATTGGCATCGCTGAAGGTGTAGACCACGCGTGGCGCATCGGCCTTGCCGTCAGGCACCCACGCGCTGGCTTCCAGCTTGCTCCACATCCTGGCGGACATCGGCGAGGCGACCAGCTTCTCAACCGCCTCTGCGGCTACATCATTGCCTTCCGCGTCGAACAGACTGCCGACCAGTACGTGCTTGCCATCGGCAGTGACATAGGCCGCCGCCGGCTGCTGGCCACCGACCACGCCAGCGAAGCCCCGCAGGCCTTCGGGGGCATCGAACTCGGCAACGACCTCGAAACCGTGCTTCTCGATGCCCTTCAGCACCGCAGGGCGGTCGCCCTTGTTGGCAGCAGCTGCGGCGCTCGCGGCCGGTGGCGCAGCGCTCTTGCCCGGCGGCGTCTGTGCCTGGCTGCAGGCGGCCAATGCCAGCAGGACCGGCAGCAACAGCACCGCGGGGGCGGCGCGCAGGGAAGTCGACAACATGGGAACTCCGTAGTGAGATGCCCGCGCAGGCTACCGCAGCCGACGCAGTTTGTGTTCAAGACCGGCTGCCGTCAGTTCGCCGAGGTGCAGCTCTCGCAGGCGCCCTTCCGCGTCGAAGAACAGGGTCGAGGGATAGGCCTGCACGCCCAGCGCCGTAGAAGCCGCAGCGTCGCCGTCCAGCAATACGTTGTCCAGCATAAGGCGTTCGCGCGCAACAAAACCCTGGACCTCGTCGAGGGTTTCACCCTGATTGAGGAACACGAACTGCACCTCCGCATGCGCCTCCTGCGCGGCTGCCAATACCGGCATCTCGCGTCGGCAGGGACCACACCAGCTGGCCCAGAGGTTCAACACCAGTGGCTTGCCACGGAACTGCTGCAGATCAACCCTGCCCCCCTCCAGGTCAGCAACCTGCACTGCTGGCAGGGGCATCTGCCGCGCCTGCCATGCGGACAGCAATTGGCTGCCACCCGCCCACAGCAGCACCCCTGCCAACGACGCGCCCAGCACGGGCATGCGTAACGCCCGCCACGGGCGTAGTCGCCACAGCCCCCATGCCAATCCCGCAACCAGGACGATCACCAGGTGATAACCGCCATCGGCAATCTGCAGAACGCCCCACGGCGCCTCGCGGTACAGCGTGAAGTTCAAGGCTACGAAACTGATGCGGCCGCACAGCAGGCCGACCAGCAACATGTCCAGAACCATGCTGGGTGCAGAAGGCAGCGGCATGCCGTCCTTCCTGCGTGACCACAGGCGAGCCACAGCCATCGCCAGCAAAACGCACGCGAGAATCAACACCACCGGCATCGGCACCGGCCCAACGCTCGACATCAAACCACCTGTTCAATCGTCCACTGACTGCATGGTCGAAGTGTCGCGCCCCGGTTGCAAGCGCGACGATGTTGGCGCCGTCAGGCCGCGCTTCGCCCGTGTTGCATCACCGACGGCGATTGCAGCCCACGCAGGCTGCCCGCCACCGATGGCATCAACGGCCGCTCGCGGCGCTTGCTGTTGACGTGACGCCGATAGTTGGCTGGCGTCATGCCCACGATGCGTAGAAACAACCTGCGGAAAGCACTCTGGTCAGCGTAGCCGACGCCCCAGGCCACCTCGTCGATGCCTGCTCCCTGCTGCAACAGGGTCTGGGCCTTGGCGATGCGCAGCCGTTGGCAGTATTCGATCGGCCGCAGGCCGGTGGCCTTGAGGAACCGCCGCTGCAGCGTGCGCGGCTCCAGCCCGGAAACCTCGCAGATCGCGGCAAGCGTGGCGCCGCGTGCGGCCGTGGTGTGCAGCCAGCGCTGCGCCTTCAACACATCACGATCGCCATGTGCGAAGTTGGCACTGAAGCGTTCAAGATCCTGCTGGATCGTGGCGGGCACGGTGATGCCCAGTTGCTGCGCGACCGCGCTGGCCACGCCCTGCCCATGCAGCCGGTACAGCAGGCGCAGCCCCAGGAAGCGCCAGGCCTGGACCCCACCGACCGTCAGCAGGTCGCCGTCATCCACCAGTGCCCGCTCGCTCGGCACCCAGCTCGCTGCCTGCGCCAGCAGGCCTGGATGGCGCCCCAGATCGGGGCCACTGACCGTGCGTCCCGCCAGCAACCCTGCCCGTGCGAGCACGCTGACGCCATCACTGGCAGCGGCCAGCAGGCTGCCGCCGTCGTAGTGTGCGCGCAGCCAGTCCAGCAGGACCTCGTCCGCGCGCAGGCACGCGCCGGCACTGATCTGGCCGGGAACCGCAATCACGGCCGGAATGGCCGCATCAAGCATTTCCGCACCGGCAATACGATGCACACCGGTCTGGCTGGCCGGCACGATCCAGCGGGTGACCAGCACCCGCTTGAACGGCCGACGCTGCTGCTGGGCCAGGCGATTGGCAACGTGCGCCATTTCGGCCAGAACGGAGGCGGCGGACGGATCACCTCCGGGGTACTCGACCACCGCGATCTCGACGAATCCTTCGTTCCTGAATCCTTCCACAGCCCCTCCTCGCTTCGTTGCAGGCCATCGAACGGCCGGTTCAGGCGAAGGGTAGGAACTGGGCCAGCGGCGGGGCTATGAAGAAAGTTGCAAAGTGCCCTGAATGCGCGCCCCCGGACCCAGCCTTGACTCTCGACCAGACTCCATCCTTCAAAATGACCGGCAGCATCCGCAGGAATCCGCCATGAACATTGGACAACTGGCCCGCCAGGCGGGCGTGCCGATCGATACGGTGCGCTACTACGAACGGCAGCAGCTGCTGCCGACCGCTGCCCGCTCGGCGGGCGGTTACCGCATCTTCGGCGAGCAGGACCTGCGCCGGCTGCGATTCATCCGCCGCGCCAAGGCACTGGGCTTCAGCCTGGAAGAGATCGGCGATCTGCTCGCACTGAGCGATCACCACTCACAGGACATGGCCAGCGTGCGCGATACCGCGCAGGCACGCCTGCAGGACATCTCACAGCGAATGACGGAGCTGCAACGCATGCACACCGCACTTTCGCAGCTGGTCAACGCCTGCCCCGGCCACGGCACACTGGACCAGTGCCCAATCCTGGCGGCGCTGACCGACGACGCTGCGCAGGCGACAGCGGACTGATATCGGCGTCGCAACGCGCGTGAAGAAAAGTGCAACAAATGCTTGCCAACCCCCTGGGGCGAGGCTATTATTTCGCTCCTCAGCGACGTGGGGCCATAGCTCAGCTGGGAGAGCGCCTGCATGGCATGCAGGAGGTCAGCGGTTCGATCCCGCTTGGCTCCACCAATCTTTCGGCATTAGGCCGTCGAAAGGTCGCTAAAGAACATTGATGAGAATTGCGTCCCCATCGTCTAGAGGCCTAGGACATCACCCTTTCACGGTGGCGACCGGGGTTCGAATCCCCGTGGGGACGCCACTCATCACGAACAATGAGGACCCGGCCGATAACCGGGTCTTTTTTGTTCACCGCCTACCGGCATTCAGGTTGTGGCGTAGCGGTTCCCCTGCCCCCGTGGCCGCGGTTGAACCGAAACGAAAAAAGCTCGAAAAAAGCTTCCACAAAGGTGAACACGCAGGTATGATAGGCGGCTCGGTAACACGGGGCCATAGCTCAGCTGGGAGAGCGCCTGCATGGCATGCAGGAGGTCAGCGGTTCGATCCCGCTTGGCTCCACCACTTTCGACATTAGGCCGTCGAAGGTTCTACAACTTGAAGTTTTCGTGCGTCCCCATCGTCTAGAGGCCTAGGACATCACCCTTTCACGGTGGCGACCGGGGTTCGAATCCCCGTGGGGACGCCAATTCTTGAAAACCCCGACCCTGGTCGGGGTTTTTCTTTGCCTGTGATTCCTGGGAAGGCCCTGTCCACGCATGGCGTGGATCTACTGCAGGGCCCGGGTAGATCCACGCCATGCGTGGATGCCCTCACCGCCACCCGCCTTCAGAACCGCCGGTACATCCCGATCGATGCAGGCGCGGTGGGAGCGAAACCAAACCGCGCGTACAAACGGTGCGCTTCGCCATCTGCCAGAAGGCTGACATATGCCGATGGCGGCAGGTTGGCCTGCATCCAACCATCCAGGCGACGCATCACCTCCTTGCCCAGGCCCTGCCCCTGCAGGCGCGGCAACACGGCGATATCGCAGACCTGCAGGTGGCAGCCGCCATCGCCGACGATGCGTCCCATCGCCACCAGCTCGTTGCCCTGGTAGGCACACACGCCATACAGGGTATTGGGCAGCGCGCGTGCCGCCGCCTCCTGGCTCTTGGCACTGAGGCCCGCCAGTACACGCAGCTGGCAATAGTCTTCAACCGTGGGCACGGCGTCGCGGAACTGGCAGGCGACGGAATCATTCATGCGCTATCTCCCTGTAGGTCGGGCTATCCTGCCTTATCCATGTCGCAGCCGCTGCGACCCACGCCCGCAGAGTTCCCATGTGCTACTCCGCCCTGATCCGCGCCGACTACGCCAAGCTGGTGCGCGAATTCGGCGCCATCCTGTCGCTGGAAGAGTTCGCCGAGCTGTACGCGCACGATCCCGGCAAGAAGCGACCGAAGACCCCGAAGGCCATGGACGACGGCTTTGCCGGCGCGCGCACCGAGCAGGGCCGCGATATCGTCGCGAAAATCCAGCAGTGGCATGCGCAGGAACGGCAGCAACTGGAAGCGGAACTGGCCCGCCAGCGCGAGCGACGCGATATCGCCAATGCCACGCTGGCGACCCGCCCCACCCAGAAAGCCCGCAACGACCTGCGCGTGGCCGGCAACCGCATCGGCCGCGCGCAAGCCCGACTGGAAGACCTGCACCGGGTGCAGCTGCTGCCACGCGACAACCGCATCTTTCCCGGCACCTATGCACCGGTCATGGTCAGCGATGGCGGCAAACGCGTGATCAAGCCGATGCGCTACCAATGCCGGCTGCCGGACAAGACGGCGCGCAACGATGTCCTGTACCCCGGCACCTACAACGCCAGGCGCGACAGCCTGGAAGGCTATTGGCGCGGTGCGTTTGGCTTGCGCCACGGCGTCGTGGTGGTGCAGGCGTTCTATGAGCACGTCCCACGCCATGCCATCGCCGGCCGGATGCTGGGTGCCGACGAGAAGGAACAGGACGTGGTGCTCGAGTTCCGCCCCGATCCGCCACGTGACCTGCTGCTGGCCTGCCTTTGGGCGGAATGGGAGGGACCGGAAGGCCGCCTGCTCTCGTTCGCCACGATCACCGACACCCCGCCACGCGATGTCGCCGCCGCAGGTCACGATCGCGGGGTGATACCGATCCGCAGGGAGCATCTGGATGCGTGGCTCAATCCCGATCCGGACAACCTGGCCGGGCAGTACCGCGTCCTCGACGACCGCGAGGACATCCGCTACGTGTACGAGGAGGCTGGCTGAAGCGCCGTTCTCACGCCGTTGCGCTGGAACGACCCACCGCACGGGCCAGCGCCCTGGTCAGATCCGCCGACAGATACGGCTTGACCAGCAGTACTCCGGCCAGCATCGACTCGGGCAGCTGCTCAGCCAGCATTCCGGTGGCGAGCACGAATGGTACGCCGCGCGCCGACAATGCTGCCGCCACTGGCTCGCTGGTCTCGTTGCGGGCCAGGCGATAGTCCAGCAGGGCCACATCCGGGGCCGAGTCTTCCAGCATGCGCAATGCTTCAGCCACGCTCGCCGCCAACCCGACCACGGTCGCGCCGGCATGCACCAGCTGCATCTGCAGCAAGGCTGCGCTCATCTCGTCGTTCTCGACCACCAGCACCCTCAGGTCCTGCAACACTGTCATCCGGCACCGCTCCTGGAGGCATTCAAGCCGGCGCAGTATAGCCACCACAGAGCCGATGCCGACAGGAAGCGCCCCGATTGGCCTTGCCTCTATGAAAGCCCTGCCGACCTCGGTTACACTCGCACGCTGCCTGCCGGTGTGGCGGAATGGTATACGCAGCTGACTCAAAATCAGCCGGGGGTAACCCCATGAAGGTTCGAGTCCTTTCACCGGCACCACTGCATCAAAGGCCAGGTCCCTGACCTGGCCTTCTGCATTTCCAGTGCCGGGCGCCGGAACTGGGATCGATGCCAACGCCCGCCCTGCCCTCGCTCCCCGAGATCCCGACCGCACGGCTGCGTCCACCTCACGCGGATGACACGACGCCCTGGTCGCGCTGCTTCTCACTGCCGGGCGTGGCCAAGCGCGGCTGCACCCTCGACCGCGTGGGGACACCCGTGCCTTCTGGATGAACGCCCGCGGCACAGGCTCCGCGCCAACACAGAGGAACGCAACTGCGACTTCCGGCAAGTATTTAAATAGACACAGCGCACACTTTTCTTGCAAGCCTCACGTGCTTCTGCCTATCGTGATCCCAGCCGGAGCTGGGGGTGGGGGAATGCATGACGTTGCGTGCGGCGCTGTTTTTTCTGGTTACGCACGCGCTCGTCATTGCCTTTATCGGCCCGCAGGACCCGGTCGGCTCCTACCTGATGCTGATCACCGCACCGCTGCTGGCTGCACTGGCCTGCGTGCGGCGTGCACGTGACAGCCACCAGGCCGCCTGCAAATGGCGGACGCTGGGCGCGGCCGTGGGCCTGTTCTCGCTGGCCCTGCTGGCCCTGCTGTTCCGCAATGTGGCCGGCCTGGCCCCTGCGCAGATGACCGCCTCAACACTGATCCTGTACGTGTTCTACCGGATCCCCTTGACCTACGTCGCTGCAAGCCCGGGTGGCGGGAACCGCTACGTCCGTGCGGTGGACCTCGGGATCATTGCCCTGCTTTGGCTGCTGTACTACCTGCATGCGCGGGCCATGGCGCCGCTGAACACCGCCTTGTGGACGCAGTGCCTGAACACCATGAGCGGCGTGCAGAACAGCCTGTTGTTCTGCTTCGCACTGATCCGTTTCCTGGCCGAGGACGATCCGGACCGCCGCGATTTTTTCCGGACGCTGACGATCTACGCGCTGGGCTACTTCCTGCTGGCCTTCTACATCAATACCTATCAGCCGCAGGTGCCCGACGGCAGTTGGGGCGACCTGCTGATCAGTGGACTGTTCGTGCTGCTGGCCACCCTGGCGGGCAGCCATCGTCGCTACCCGACAGTGGAGGTATCCCGCAGCCTGCGGCGCATCATCGATGCCGGCGTACCATTGATGCTGCCATTGCTGCTGATGCTGGTGGCGCTTCTGGTCGCGCGCCTGCAGCCGACCCTGGCCACGGTCGGCTTCATCGGCTCCCTGCTCGGCTATGCCCTGCGCAGCGTGCTGAGCCAGGTGGAGATCCAGCGCCAGCGCGACGAGCTGGAAAAACTGGCACGGCGTGATCCACTGACCGGCCTGGGCAACCGACGCAGCTTCGATGAATCGCTTGGCGCGGCCCACCGCCGCGCGCGGCGCCAAGGTCTGGGCCTGGCCGTTCTCATGATCGATATCGACCACTTCAAGCGCCTCAATGACACCTATGGCCACCCGGAAGGAGATCAGCGCCTGCAGTCGGTCGCCGCCATTCTTGATGGCTGCCTGCAACGGGGTGACGATCTGCTGGCCCGCTATGGCGGCGAGGAGTTCATCGCTGCCCTGCCCTCGCCCGATGCCGCCCACGCCATGGCCCTGGGCGAGCGGGTCCGCGCTTCGGTCGAAGCGGCTGCCCTGCCCGCCCCCGAGGCCACCGTCACCATCAGCGTCGGCGTGGCGTGGCAGGCACCGGGCGAAGAGCACGATCCGCGCGACCTGGTCGAACGCGCCGACCAGGCCCTGTATCGGGCCAAACGCGCCGGGCGCAACCGCGTATATGGCGACGCAGATACTACGGAAGACAGATGCAACCGCCGGGCCTAGACGGCGTGCAGCGCCGCCGCTCCCTGCCGCTGCCCTGCCGCGCCCTGCACGCGGAAGCTGGCCACGGTCTGCAGCAGCTGCGCCGACTGTTCTTCCATGCTGCGTGCCGCCGCCGATGCCTCCTCGACCAACGCGGCATTCTGCTGGGTGCCCTGGTCAATCAGATCGACGGCCTGGTTCATCTGCTGGATATCGTCGCTCTGCTGCTGCGCGGCCGTGCTGATTTCGCTCATCAGGTCACTGACCCGGCGCACGTTTGTCACAATCTCATCCATGGTGCGGCCCGCGCTCTCGACCTGCGCGGTACCGGCGCCGACATTGGCCACCGACGCATCGATCAGGTGCTTGATCTCCTTGGCTGCGCTGGCCGAACGCTGCGACAGCTCACGGATCTCGGTGGCAACCACGGCGAAGCCACGACCATGTTCACCGGCGCGCGCGGCCTCCACCGCTGCGTTCAGCGCAAGAATGTTGGTCTGGAAGGCGATGCCGTCGATCACCCCGATGATGTCGACGATGCGCCGCGATGAGGCATTGATCGCCGCCATCGTCTCGACCACCTCATGCACCACATTGCCGCCCCGCGCGGCGACATCGGCTGCCCCACCGGCCAGCTGGCTGGCCTGGCGGGCATTGGTTGCGGTGCGCTGCACCGTCTCGGCAAGACCCTTCATCGACACCGCAGTCTCCTCCAGCGAGGCCGCCTGCTGCTCGGTGCGCTGCGACAGGTCGCTGTTGCCCTGCGCGATTTCAGTCGCACCCACGGCGATGGTGTCGGCCGCGAACTTGATCTGGCCGATGATCGCGGACATCGCCTCGACCAGCGAATTCACGCCTTCGCACAACTCGGCAATCGGCCCGCTCTTGTCGGCGGTGGCTACGCGCTGGGTCAGGTCACCCAGCTTGGCGGCAGCCACCACCTCTCGGGTCTGCGCCACGGCGCGCTGCATGGCCTGGTTCTCGTGCACCTGCGCGGTGATGTCGGCGGCATACTTCACGACCTTGAACGGCTTTCCGTTGAGGTCCAGGATGGGGTTGTAGGAAGCCTGGATCCAGACCTCGCGCCCGTCCTTGCCCAGGCGCCGATACTGGCCCGCATCATATTCGCCGCGCCCAAGTTTCTCCCAGAACTGGCGATATTCCACGCTGCTGCGATGCCCGGGCTCGACAAACAACGAATGGTGCTGCCCGCGCACCTCGTCCAGGCTGTAGCCGGTCACCGCCAGGAATTTGTCATTGGCCGACAGGATGCGGCCATCCATGCTGAACTCGATCACCGCCTGAGACTTGGCGATCGCCGCAAGTTGCCCCGCCGAGTCGGCCGCCTGCAGCTTCTGCTGGGTGATGTCGGTCGCGAACTTGACCACCTTGTAGGGCCGCCCCTGCCGATCCAGCACCGGGTTGTACGAGGCCTGGATCCAGATCTCGCGCTGGCCCTTGCCGAACCGGCGGTACTGCCCGGCGTCGTATTCGCCGCGCCCCAAGCGCGCCCAGAAGTCGCGGTACTCGGCGCTGCGCGCCTGCTCGGGGTCGACGAACAGGGAATGATGCCTGCCCTGAATCTCCTCCAGCCGGTACCCCATCGCCTGCAGGAAATTGTCATTGGCCTGCAGGATGGTTCCGTCGAGCGCGAACTCGATGACGGCCTGCACGCGATGCAGCGCGGCCACCTGCGCTTCCAGCTCGGTCCGGTCGGTCACCGCCTTCTCTGTGCGGGTGCGTTGCTGTGGCGCCAGTACGCCAAGCAGCGCACGCCACGGCGACCAACGGGTATGCAGCTCGGCCGGCGCCTGCGCGCCCGCCGTGAAGCCTGGAATGAGCATTGTCTGATCCTCGGTGTCCGGTAAGCGGTTGTGACCCGACGGGCGGGATGCCCGGCGGCAACATCAGTTGCCAGGGACTACAGGTGCCAACCGGCACCTCTCGAGCGACTGCCAAGAACGTCTGCTGCGGCTGCGATCGGCATCTGGAAGCGGCGGAACACACTGCGCGGACCGCCCATCGGGGGCAGTCTGGGGTCCTGCGGCGGGTAACTGGAGCGGGATCCAGAGGGAGTATCGGCGATGCCGTCGGCCGCTTTAGCGGCATTCCGCGACGTCCGTCGCAACTCCGTCCATCACAGGCGGAATGCGGTGGACAATTGCCGTGTACTTCACACCTTTCTCACGTGTCCCCGCCCTCACACCAAGGCATTGGGCCAATGAACGGCTGGACCGGATCCGTTCCGCCACCGGTTGGCGGAACGCTGTACAGCGCAGGCGCCGGGAGGCAGCCGACCACATCGCCCACACAAGGATGCAGCTCAAGGAAAAAAGGTTTACATGACCGATGCGGGGTTCGCCCGCAGGGGAAAACGACCAGCATGGAGGTCCCGCAGGATGCTCATCTACATGGAGATCGCATGTTCCCTCGCTTTGCCAGCCTTCTTCTCCTGGCCCTATGCAGCAGCAATGCGCTGGCCACCGGCACCGCCTATCGACCGGCCTTCCACCCGGACCAGCTGAAGGGACCGCCCGCAGGACGCCCGAACGAAGTGCTGGTGCTGGGCAGCCCACACCTGTCCAGCCTGCCGGAGACCTTCACGCCGGCGATGCTGGAACCTCTGCTGCAGCGCCTGGAAGCCTGGCGGCCCACCGCGATCGCAGTGGAGAACCTGTCCGGCCTGCAGTGTGACTTCATGCGCCGCAATCCGGCCCGATACGCGGAGAGCGTCGCGGACTACTGCGTCGATCCGGCACCGGCGCAGGCCGCCACCGGTCTGGACGTGCCCAGCGCCAACGTGGAAATGGAACGCCTGCTTGCAGATTGGCCCAAGGCGCCAAGCGCTGCCCAGCGACGTCGCTTGGCTGCAGTCTTCCTGGCTGCGGGCGAGAACAGCTCGGCAGTCGTCCAATGGCTGCGGCTGCCCCGGGAAGAGCGCCGTGCGGCCGACAGCCTGACTCCGGAGCTGGTGCAGTTCCTCGACACGCGCATGACCCGCCGCAACGAGGCCGTCCTGGTGGCCGGCGTGCTTGCCGCACGCCTCGGACTGGAGCGCCTGTGGTCGGTGGACGACCACACTGCGGATTCGCCCACACCGGAATCGCAGCAGAAGGCCTACGCTGCCGCCATACGCGGCGCCTGGGACAACGCCTTCGTCAAAGCACGCAGGGCGGCTGATGAACGGCTCGGAGCCAATCTTGTTCAGCCGGAAGGATTGCTCGCGATGTATCGCGCCTACAACGCACCCGAGACCGCGATGGTGGCGTTCAACAGCGACTTCGGCGCGACGCTTGTCGAACCCTCACCGGAAGGCTTCGGCCGCAACTACCTGGGCTACTGGGAAACCCGTAACCTGCGCATGGTCGCCAACATGCGCGACGTGCTCGGCCAGCATCCAGGCACCCGCATGCTGACCATCGTCGGCGCGTCACACAAGGGCTATTACGAGGCTTACCTCAACCTGATGCATGACGTGCAGCTGGTCAGTTCGGATGAAGTACTGCGCTGACGCAACTGCGCATGGGGGATGCGGTAACCATCCGCCGCATCACTCCACCGCGTTCCTGCCCGCCCGCCACAGCATGATGCTGGCGGCACCGATGCAGGACAGCGTGAACACCAGCAAGGCGACCGCGCCGCCCTGCAGCACCGGCAGCAGGGCCTGCGCGTGCAGGTCGCCGCGCAGCTGTTCCGCACGCAGGCAGGCGGCCAGGGCCAGGCACCAGCCGACCATTGCCGGGGCGTAGGCACGCAGCGTCACCGGGTTGCAGACATTCATGGGACCACCTGTAGGAGGGGAAGTGCGCGGAGTATTCGCGCACGCCCTCTCACAGGTTGAGATCAGCCCTCGGTCGGATCGATGTCGCCGCCCGGCAGCTCACTCGCCTCGCCCTGTACCTGCACGTTGTTGCGGCCCATTGCCTTGGCCCGGTAGCACTGGGCATCGGCCGCCGCCACGGCCTGGTCGACGCTCATCCCGCCCGTCAAGGGTGCGATGCCGATGCTGGCGCCCACATGCAGGCGGTCCTGGTCCCACGGAATCGACAGTGACGCAAGGGTGTGCAGCAGCTCGCCGCCAATGCGCGCTGCACGACGCGGCGTGCAACCGGACAGGATCACCGCGAACTCATCGCCACCCAGCCGCGCCACCACATCCGAATCCCGCACGCCGTGGCGCAGCACGCTGGCCACCGCCCACAGCACGGCGTCACCGGCCAGATGGCCCCAGGTGTCGTTGACCGGCTTGAAGCGGTCCAGGTCGATGTACATCAGCGAGGCGGCCTGGCCGGTACGCTCCACGCGGGTGATCGCCTGCTGCAGATGCACCTCGAAGCCACGACGGTTGCTCAGCTCGGTCAGCGGATCGATCTCGGCCAGGTGGCGGGCTTCGCGCTGCCGCGCCCGCTGCTGGGTGTCGTCGCGCAGCACCCACACCGCGCCGCGCACATGGCCCTCGTCATCGCGCAGCCAGGCGCGGGTCAGATCGACCGGGATCGTGGCCGTGCCCAGGCGCAGCAGAAGGTCGGCATGCAGGTCCACCGCATTGCTTTCCGGGTCCAGCAGCACGGATACATCAAGCACCGAGCCGGGCGCGTATTCGGTGGTCAGCGCCAGCACGTCCTGCACGTTGTGCCCTGCCAGCGACAGCGCGCCATCACCGGCGAGGGTGCGGACAGCAGCGGCGTTGGCGTAATCGATACGACCGTCCAGACTGACGCTGAGCACCAGATCGGCCACGGCATCGAGGGTGATGCGGCTGCGCTGCTCGCTCTCGAACAGGCGCTGTTCGCTGCTGCGCTGGGCGCTGATGTCCTGGATCTGCGACACGAAATGCAGCGGCTCGCCATCCTCGTTGCGCACCAGCGAGACCGACAGCCGCGCCCAGATCACCTTGCCGTCGCGATCGAGATAGCGCTTTTCCAGGTGATAGTGACTGCGCCGCCCGGCCAGCAGATCCTGCACCAGGGCCAGGTCGGCCTGCAGGTCATCGGGGTGGGTCAGGCGTTGGAAATCAACCTGCAGCAGTTCCTCGCGGGGGTAGCCCAGGATCCGGCACAGGGCGTCATTGACGTCCAGCCAGCGCCCCTCCAGCGACACCAGCGCCATGCCCAGCGCCGCCGACGTGAACGCACCGGCGAATTTCTCCGCCGCCAGGCGTGCTTCGGCACGTGCCTGCAGGATCTCGGTGATGTCGATGGACATGCCGACGTAGCCGATGCGAGCGCCGCCGGCACCATCCATGCGGCTGATCGACAGGCGCACCTGGCGTGGCTGGCCGTCCTTGCGCCGCAATGTCCATTGCCTTGAATAGGTCTGCGCATCGGCACGGGCGCTGAGGGCTTCAAACGCGCCCGGCAGGCGTCCGTCCGCAGCCGCCAGCGGGCGCAGCCATGCCGCCAACTCGTCCGGATCGTGGAAATCACCCAGTCGCCGCTGTCCGACCACTTCCTCCGCGCTGTATCCCAGCAGGCGTTGCGCACCGGTATTGAACAGGGTAATGGTGCCTTCGGTATCGGTCGCGATCACCGCCACCTCGTCGGACGCATCGACCACGGCCTGCAGCCGCTGCCGGCTTTCGGCGGCGTCCTGCCGCGCCTGCTGCAGCTCGGTCACGTCGGCATGCGCACCGGCCATCCACAGCGGTCGTCCCTGCCCATCCCATTCGAACACGCGGCCACGGTCGTGGATCCATATCCACTGGCCGTTCTTGTGGCGCATGCGGAGCAGGCAGACATAGTTGTCGCTGCGGCCTTCAAAATGATCCTCAAGTGCCGCGTCGGACAGGACGATGTCATCGGGATGGACCAGCTTCAGGAACGTCTTCTGGCACACCGGCTCCAGCTCTTCCAGGCGATAACCGACGATCTCCGCCCAGCGCGCATTGACCCGCATCTCGCCGGTCTGCACGTTCCACTCCCAGGTGCCGGCGGCGGTGCCGTCAATGATCATCGCCAGGCGACGACGCTCTTCGGCCAGCGCCTGCAGGCGCCGCTCCAGCAACCCGTTGCCGTTGGTTCCCTGGCCGGCCATCAACCCGTACCCCGGCCCGCACAGGGAGGCAGCGGCCGCAGCGCGACGCTGCAGACCTCAACGAAGACGACGGGTCCTGCTGGCGTCATGGCCCTCCCCAGCAACAGCGGGGTGGCCGGACGCCTCCCCTCAAGCGCAAGTGTGCGCAATCACGGGGAAAATCGACAAGTCCCCCGCCACGAATCAAGCGTGACGGGGAACACGGTCCTCAACTGCGCTTGGCGCGAGCGAAGGCCTCGGCCAGGGCGTTGTTGGCCGGGGGCGCGGACGCGGCGGGACGGCCGCCATTGCCCTGGCCCCGGTTCGGCCCGCGGTTCTGGCCGCCTGCATCGCGGCGCGGACCCTGCCCATGGCCGCGCTCATCACGCTGGCCCGGGCGGCTGGTGGCTTGGCCGGGGGTATCGTCCAGGCGCCGGGTCAGGGCGATGCGCTTGCGCGCCACGTCCACCTCCAGCACCTTCACCTTGACGATATCGCCGGCCTTGACCACGTCGCGCGGGTCCTTCACGAACGTATCGGACAGGGCCGAAATGTGGATCAGGCCATCCTGGTGCACACCGATATCGACGAAGGCACCAAAGGCCGCCACGTTGCTTACCACACCCTCGAGCACCATGCCCTCGCGCAGATCCTTGATGTCCTCGACACCCTCGGCGAAGCGTGCCGCCTTGAACTCGGGGCGTGGGTCTCGGCCCGGCTTCTCCAGTTCCTTGAGGATGTCACGCACGGTCGGCACGCCGAAGGTGGCATCGGTGAACTGCTCGGCCTTCAGGCCACGCAGGAAGCTGCCATCACCGATCAGCGCCTTGATCGGGCGCGCGGTGCTGGCCACGATGCGCTCGACCACCGGGTAGGCCTCGGGGTGTACCGCCGAAGCATCCAGCGGCTCATCACCGTCGGCAATGCGCAGGAAGCCCGCGCACTGTTCAAAGGTCTTCTCGCCCAGGCGCGCGACCTTCAGCAGGTCCTTGCGGCGCTTGAACGGGCCGTTCGCATCACGGTGGCGCACGATGTTCTCGGCCACCGTGGCCGACAGGCCGGACACCCGCGACAACAGTGCAGCCGAAGCGGTGTTCACGTACACGCCCACCGCGTTCACGCAGTCCTCCACGCGGGCATCCAGCGCGCGCGCCAGACGGTACTGGTCCACATCGTGCTGGTACTGGCCGACACCGATGGCCTTGGGTTCGATCTTCACCAGTTCGGCCAGCGGGTCCTGCAGGCGGCGGGCGATCGACACCGCCCCACGTAGCGACACGTCCAGCTCCGGGAACTCCCTGGCCGCGAACTCGGACGCCGAGTACACCGACGCGCCGGCCTCGCTGACCACCACCTTCTGCAGCTTCGGGTTGCCAGCGGCCTTGATCGCTTCGCCGGCCAGCTTGTCGGTTTCGCGGCTGGCGGTGCCGTTGCCGATCGCGATCAGTTCCACGTTGTGCTTGGCGCACAGCTGCTTGATCGTCTGCAGCGACTGCTCCCACTGGCGGCGCGGCTCGTGCGGGTAGATGGTGTCGGTGGCCACCAGCTTGCCGGTGGCATCGACCACGGCGATCTTGCAGCCGGTGCGGATGCCCGGGTCCAGTCCGAGCACGGTCTTCGGGCCGGCGGGTGCCGCCAGCAACAGGTCCTTCAGGTTGTCGCCGAACACCGCGATGGCCTCGGCTTCGGCCTTCTCGCGGGCCTGGTTGAACAGGTCCAGCAGCAGGTGCGTGTGCAGCTTGGCGCGCCAGGTGAGCCGGCAGGCGTCCAGCAGCCAGCGGTCGGCGGCGCGGCCCTGGTCGGCGATGCCGGCCCTGCGCGCCACGCGCCCTTCGGCGTACTGGTGGCCGGCCTCGGCATCACTGCCGGGGTCCAGCTCCAGGAACAGGATCTCCTCGCGGCGCGCGCGAAACAGCGCCAGCAGCCGGTGCGAGGGAATCTTCGCCAACGACTCGGCGTGATCGAAGTAATCGCGGTACTTGGCGCCTTCGGTTTCCTTGCCCTCGGCCACGCGCGCGCGGATCACGCCGGTTTCGCCCAGCCAGGTGCGCAGTTCGCCGACCAGCGCGGCGTCTTCACCCCAGCGCTCCATCAGGATCGCGCGCGCACCTTCCAGCGCAGCCTTGGTGTCGGCCACGCCTTTGTCGGCATTGACGAAGCTGGCCGCAAAGCTCTGCGGGTCCTGCGTCGGGTCGGCCAGCAGGCCATCGGCCAGCGGCTCCAGCCCCGCCTCGCGGGCGATCTGGGCGCGGGTACGGCGCTTGGGCTTGTACGGCAGGTACAGGTCTTCCAGACGGCTCTTGGTATCGGCGGCCAGGATGTCGTTGCGCAGTTCGTCGCTGAGCTTGCCCTGTTCGCCGATGCTGGCCAGCACCGCTGCGCGACGGTCCTCCAGCTCGCGCAGGTAGGTCAGGCGCACTTCCAGGTTGCGCAGCTGGGTGTCGTCCAGGCCGCCGGTCACTTCCTTGCGGTAGCGCGCGATGAACGGAACGCTGGCGCCCTCGTCGAGCAGGCCGACGGCGGCGCGCACCTGGGCGGACTGGGCACCGATCTCGTCGGCGATGGTCTGGGCGATCTGCTGGGCGAGCGCGCTCTGGGCGTTCTTGGCGTCGTGCATTGCTTCAGGTCTGTGCCGCATTACGGGAAGACCCCATTCTGGCAACCCGCGACGGAGCCGGACAAGGCATTGACAGGGCGCAAGGTTCAGCGGCGTAGCCGGATTGGACGCCGGCATCCTGGCAAAGCGCGGGCCCGGACTGGCCCTGGGCTGGGATGCCGGCGCGGGCGCGCGATGGTGGGCGCGCCCTGCCGCGTGTTACGAAGGTCAGCGGTAGTGGCGGGCGGCGCGCTGCATGACGATCTCGTCACGCATGCCTTCCAGGGCCATCAGGCGGACCTTGCCGACACCCTGCAGTTCCATGAACCGCTCCGTGTAGAACTCCGGCCCCAGCGCGGTGTCGGCGCGGGATTTGCTGAAGCCGTAGGGCACCACGCCCTTCTCGCCATCCTTGCTACCACCGACATAAAGAACGATTGCCATGTGATGTATTCCTCCAAATTGCTACTGCGTACTGCACTCGATGAGCGATGCTGCGAGCTCATCGAGGGAGAGCTTACCGCGTCGAACCTGACTGGAACGTCACGAAGGCTAATGACGATCGGTTGCATGCAGATGACGGCGGGATCGCAGCAGAATGCTTACGGATCTTTAACTTCCGGCTAACGAATCAGTACGGGATTCCCGCCAACGGCGCAGCCCCTCGTGGGTGGTTTGGTTGGTCGCGGAAAGCCGGTTTCCTGTGGGCTGGCCGGGAGGGTGGGTAGGCCGGGGACGCCGTGAACCCATCCATTGGGGGCTTGGCCGCGGCATCCATGCCGCGCACACCCCGCCCTACCCACCCGCCCGGCCGCTGACAGATTCCTGGTGCCTGCCGCCACCCACGGAGAATAAAAAGAAGATCAAAAGCAGAAGCAGCCGGGCTGGCCGCTTTTTTGTTGTAGAGCCGAGCCTGCGCTCGGCTTCGCGAGCTGGCCTGAAAGCAGCCGAGCGCGGGCTCGGCTCTACACGAGCAAGCGCAGCGCGCGACCCGCTTCTGCTGTTCTTTTTCTTTTCCGTGGCTGGACGCGGCCGGGAACTGTCAGCGGCCGGGCGGGATGGGTTCGCGGGACCGTTGGCGCCATGGATGGCGCCATCGCGCCCCCATGGATGGGTTTACGGCGTGTCCCGCGAACCCAGCCCGCCCGGCCCAATCGCATGAAACGTATTCCGCGACCACGCCACGAGGGGCTGCGCCGTTGGCTGGAACCTACGGCCACCAGCCGTGCCCGAACCGGGCAAAATGATCGGCCGCGCGCTCGAATGGATTCCGCGCACTCACCCCGCCACACAGCAGGTACACCGGCAGGTACAGCGGCCCCAGCACCATGTACTGGTACACGTGCGCACGTTCGTGATCATCCAGCCGGATCAGCGGTTCCACGCCCCACCCCGCCTGATGCGCATAGGTGCGGCAGGAAATGCCCAGGTCATGGCCGGTATGCAGGATCACGTTCCCCAGCGTGATCGCCCCGCCTGGCCCCCACGGCCAGCGGTCGAACACCAGCGCACAGTCGCGCGCGCTCCAACGCAATGACGCGCCGCCGAGCATACCGGCCAGGCCGCCAATCAGGCCGAGCAGCGAATTGGGCAACGTCCATGCTGCGCCCAGCATCTGCAGCGCACGCAGCCACAGCGGCCAGGGTCGAGCGGCCGTGTTCAATCGGCCTCGTTCGGCATCAGCAGCCACAGGATCAGGTAGATCAGAATGCCGGGGAAGGCGGCCGAGCCAATCGATATCAGCACGAACACGATCCGCACCAGCGTGGGGTTCCAGCCGAAGCGGTGGGCGATGCCGCCCATCACGCCGGCGATCATGCGATCGTTCAATGAGCGCGACAGCGTCTTGGGCGTGGTGTTCATGGCAGCGGCTCCGGGAAACGGACAAGGCAGTCGAGCATGGCTCGACTCTACACCGCCCCCATGTCTACGGCGTGCGGTGGCGCAGGGCCTGCAGGCGTGCGCCGAACCAGGTGGCTGCGGTCTGTTCAGGCTGACCCGGGCACTGGATGCGGTAAGGCTTGCCGCTCATGCTGCTCTGGCTGGCGGCGCGCTCGATGAACTGCTCGGCGCTGTCCACCATGTCCTTCTTCAGCAGGTAGTCGTACTTGCGCTGCAGATGGGCGCGCGCATCGCTGCCGTCGTACCAGCTGCCATTGCGCTGGAACCGGCACTGCGAGCCGTCCAGGCTGGCGATCAACTGGGCGATCTCCCGCCGTGCATCCGCACTGGGTGCGGCCTGGGCAAGTGGCGCTGCCAGCAGTACCGCAAGAATCAACAAAATCCGGTACGTCATCATCCCTCCAAGTCAGTCGAGCAGGGCCCGACTCTACAGGTCGCGCGCCTTCAGCCAGCCATCGATCGTGGCCGGCACTTCGCGCTGCGCGCGGCCGGACACGTAGATACCAATATGGCCACCGCGGAAACTGGACTCGGTGTAGTCATCCGTACCCAGGCGCCCGCGCATCGCGCGCGAGGCGTCCGGTGGCACCAGATGGTCCTGCTCGGCGTAGATGTTCAACACCGGCAGCGTCACCTGCGACAGATCCACCGCTTCGTCGCCGATCCGTACCGTGCCCTTCATCAGGCCATTGGCCTGGTAGAACTGCTTGATGAAATCGCGGAACGCCTCGCCCGCCAGGTCCGGCGAATCGAAGATCCACTTTTCCATGCGCAGGAAGTCCTCCAGCGCCGCCTTGTCATCGAGGATGTCGAGCAGGCCGACGTACTTCTGCACGTTCAGGCGGAATGGCTTGAGCATCAGGTAGCTGGCATTCATCAGGTCTGCCGGGATGTTGCCCAGCGTGTCGACCAGCAGGTCCACGTCCACCTGCCGCGCCCAGTGCGAGAGCATGTTGTCGGCGGTCTGGAAATCGACCGGGGTGACCATGGTGATCAGCTTGCCCAGCTTCTGCCGGCGCAGCGCCGCGTAGCACAGCGCGAACACGCCACCCTGGCAGATGCCGAGCAGGTCGACCGGGCTACCACTGCGCGCACGCAGCGCATCCACCGCGCCGTCGATGTAGCGCAGCAGGTAGTCCTCCAGGGTCTGGAAGCGCTCCGAGCGATCCGGGTAGCCCCAGTCCAGCACGTAGACGTCCTGACCCAGCGCCAACAGCTTCTGCACCAGGGAGCGGTCGGCCTGCAGGTCGACCATGTACGGACGGTTGACCAGCGCGTAGACGATCAGCAGCGGCGTACGCCGGGTCGGTGACTGTTCGCCGACGAAGCGGTACAGCACCACCTTGCCGTCGCGCCAGACTTCCTCGCGCGCGGTCACGCCATAGTCCACGTCTTCCACCTGCGGCAGCAGCTTCAGCCCCTCCATCAGCTTGCGCTGCATGGCCAGGGTCTCCTGCATCAGGTCATCGGCGTTGAAGCCCAGCGGTCCCTTCATCGGTCACGTGCCCGTGAGGAGGTGCGAGATTGGGGCTTTTTCGCAGCCGCCTTTTTTGCAGGCGCCTTCGTTGCCGGTGCGGTCTTCTTCGCGGCCTTGCGCGCGGCAGGCTTCACTTTTGCCGGCGCCGGCTGCGCAACCGGATCGACCGCAGCGGTTCCGGCCTGCACTGCCACCTGCGCCTGCAGGCGGCGCAGGCTGCGCTCCAGCTCGGCGATGCGGCGGTGTGCGGCATCCATCTCGCTGCGGGTCGGCAGGCCGATACGTTCACTCATCTGTTCCACCTCGCGCTGCAGGCCGGCACGCAGACGCATCTGCGCGTTGCCCAGCGAGGCGTACACCTGCTGGAACGGTTCGGACATGGCGACCTTGGCGTAGGCCTCCTCGGCCACTTCGATCCACAGGTCGAACATCGCGCGGGCGCTGGTCAGCTGGCTGCCCGGCTGTTCGTGCTCGGCCAGGCGCTGCTCGAACAACGCAAAGGCCTCGTCCAGTGCCCGCTTGATCAGGTCGACATAGGCGCGCGAATGCTGCTGGTATTCTTCCTGCGCACGCAGCAGGGCCTGCCAGCGCGCCTGGTGCTCGCGGCCGGGGCCGAATGCCGGGCTCTGCAGCCATGGGCCCGCCTGCAACTGGAATTGCTGCAGCCATGCGGCGAATTCGGGCACGGCGGCGCCGGCGTGGGTGCTGCCACGGGCCCCTTGCAGCATCCATTGCAGCATGCCATCGCCCTGCCCCTGCACCGCCTCACGCCAGGCCTGGGCCACATCGGCACTGCTGGCGTCGCGGCCGGCAAACCGAGCGGCGACCTCTTGCATGGTGCCGTACCAGCTCCCGGCCTGTTCGCGGAACCGGCGCACGGCATCTTCCGGCGCGCCTGGACCCTGTTCCGGCAACAGCTGGCCCCACCAGTCGAACAGCCGTTGCCAGCTGCTGGGGTCGTCACCGGCCGGTGCGCCGGGCGTGCCCGCGTGGCGCAGGGCATCGCCCCAGGCGCCGAAGTACTGCCGGGCCAGGGTCTCGAAATCACTGCTGCCGGCGTCGTGGGCCGAGCTAGTCATCGCAGGCCTCCGCAGGGCTGGCTCATGGCTTGGGAATGCGCAGGGTCTTGCTGATCATCAGCGACCCGGACAGGGCGAACAGCAGCACCATCGGGTGCAGCTGCCACGGGCCGATCTGCCACTGGCCGAACCAGATGTTCTGGCCGATGGCATCGGTACCGGCGGCGATCGCCAGCACGATCACCAGCACCAGGCTGGTCGGGATAGGGGTGCCTTCAAAATACGTGACCTTGCCCTCGTCGCCGGTCATTGCCTCGGCGGTGACGTTGTAGCGCGCCAGGCGGCTGACGCCACAGCAGACGAAATAGCTCAGCACCAGCCAGTCCCAGCCGCCCTGCATGCCACATGCATAGGCCAGCGCCGCCGGCGCGACGCCGAACGAGATCACGTCGGACAGCGAATCCAGCTCGCGCCCCAGGGTGGAGCTGGACTTGCGCCAGCGCGCGATGCGGCCGTCGAGGGCGTCGAAGATGAAGGCCAGCGGTATCAGCGCCATGCCGAACAGCAGGTAGCCGCGCTCGCCATCCTGCAGGAAGCGCATTGCGGCAAACACCGCACCGGTGCCGCAGAAAGCATTGGCCAAGGTGAACCAGTCGGCCAGCTGGAATTCGCGCAGCATCGAGAAGTGACGTTTCATGGGGTCTCACGGAGCATCGAGGCCCACAGGTTACCGCGAGCGCCGCTGCCGGCGACAGCGCCGGCAGGCCGCGGCCTTCACTGCTCCCTCACGCACCCTCACCGGCGGTGAATTTTTCGCCACCCATCTTGACAGCCTAGGGGGGTGGAGCCTGTCGCGGCTTATCCACAAAGTTGCCCACGCGTAATCCACACCCCCTGTGGACAACCAGATCTCACCGACTGCGACGGTGGACATTTCCTCATCACCCTGACGCGGGGTTTCCCTACTTCCCAAGCCGCAAGGTCAGCGCTATGGTCATCGGCGGACCCGCCGCCGCCACGTCCGAATCTCTTCGATGGACGACGACGATGCTGGATGCTTCCACCCTGGCCGCGCAGCTGCGGCAGCCCCATGGCGACGCCGCACTGGCGGTGGCCGACTCGATGAACCTCAGCAACACCGCCCTGAACCTGGCCGCGATCGGGCTGCTGGCGGTGGCGGCCGGCGAACGCATCCTGGAGATCGGCCCCGGCAATGCGGCCTTCGCGCCCCAGCTGTTGCAAGCGCCGGGCAGCCAGTACCTGGGCGTTGAACTGTCCGCCGCCATGGTCGAGGCCGGCAACCGGCGGCTGGCCAGTGCCGGCCTGGGCGACCGGGCCGCGATGCGGCTTGGCGATGCCCATGCGCTGCCGGTGGACGAGGCATCCGTGGATGCCGCACTGGCGGTCAACACCCTGTACTTCTGGCCCAACCTGGCCCCGGTGCTGGACGAGCTTGCGCGCGTACTGCGCCGGGGAGGGCGGCTGTGCCTGGCGTTCGGCGATGCGGCCTTCATGCGCAGCCTGCCGTTTGCCGCCGATTTCCAGCTGCACGAACTGGACGCAGTTGAGCTGGCGATGCGCGTGTCGGGATTCAACATCTCGGCCTGGCGCAGCCATCGCGAAACTGCTGCCGGCAATGACGGGCAGACGCGGGAGAAGCATTTCCACCTGCTGCTGGCGCATCGGCGCTGATTGCCGCCGGGCATGGCCCGGCGCTACCCGACCCGCATCGGCGTGGATTTTCGCCGGATGCGATCCGACCGAGCGGTGGAGCCGGCCGCTGGTCGGCTGCCCCGGCAATGGCGCTGCGGTCAGGCCGCCGCCGGCAACCGGCTGCGCCACCTCGCGAAACACATCATCTGCAACACCAGCATCGCCACCAGTCCCAGCGGCCACGCCCACCACAGGCCGGTCAGCCCGTGCCGCGCCTGCAGCCACATCGCCAGTGGCAGCTCCAGCAGCAACACCGCTGTCATGCCCAGCAACGCCGGCAGCAGCACAGTCCCGCTGCCGCGCATCACGCCGACCAGCACCGTGGTGCCGCCCATCGCCAGCACGCCCCACACCACCGTGCGCAGCTGAAGTGCGGCCAGTTCGCGCACCTCCGGCGCCGCCAGGATCAGGCCGGTCAGCCACGGCGCCAGCGCCATCACCAGCAGCACCACGACCGTCAGCATCGCCAGGCCCAGCAGCACCCCGGTGCGGGCAATGGCGGGCAATCGTGCCGCACGTCCTGCCCCCATCGCATGCGCGGCGAGGATGGTGGCGGTGATGCCCAGCGACATGGCCGGCAGCTGCACCCAGCTCATCAACTGGTTGACCGCACCGTAGGCCGCCGTGGCGGTGTAGCCATAGCGGTTGATCCAGCCGAGCAACACGATCTCGGCAATGGCCAGGCTGAGCATCTGCAGCGAGGACGGCACGCCGATGCGCAGCATCGAACGAATGATCGCGCCATCGAAACGGATGGCCCGCAGCAGCTCATGGCCGGGTGCCAGCGGATGCCCCAGGCGATGCCAGCTCCACAGCAACCAGACCAACGCCAGCAGCGAGGCAAATGCTGCCGACACCGCGGCACTGGCCGCGCCCAGCTGCGGCAGGCCGCCCCAGCCGAGGATCAGCAGTGGCGTGCACAGCAGGCCGAGCACGGTCGCCAGCAGCAGCGCGTGCAGCGGCGTCTTTGCATCACCCACCGCGCGGCTCACGGCCGTCGCCAGCCACAGCAGGAAGAACACCGGCGCACTCAGCAGCAGCACCCGCGCATAGACGATGGCCTCGCCGAGGACCGGCGCCGGCGTCCCCAGTGCCGCCAGCATCTGCGGCGCGAACACGCCGCCCACGCCCATCACCAGCAGCGACAACAGCAGGGCAAGCGCCACCGCGCTGCCGGCCACGGCGCGTACCCGCTGCGGTTGGCCAGCGCCCCAGGCCTGGCCGATCAGCACCATTGCGCCCGTCGCCAGGCCCATCACCAGGGCCATCAGCAGGAAGAACACCGGGAAGAACGCAGCGGCGGCAGCCACCGCCTGCGTGCCAAGCAGATGGCCGAGGTAGACGTTGTCCAGCGTGCCGGCGGCCAGCTGCAGTGCATTGGTCATCAGCATGGGCACCAGCAGGGCCAGGTAGGTGCGCGACAGCGGCGGCGCAACCAGGGGCGTGGGATGTACAGGGGAGTTCATGGGGTTCTCTGGGCAAGGCGCTGCCCTGCCCGGCGTTTCCACCAGCAAAGCAAGCACAGGGGACCGGGCCGTGGCCCGCGATCAGGTGGCGCCGCCGTTCAACGACGGCGCGATGGATCAGCCGTCAGCGCTGTCGAACGCCAGACGCAGGGCGTGGTCGCGCACATCCCTGGGCCAGGAATGCAGCACCGCTTCCAGGCCCGCACGGTCGTGCGCGAACAGCACGCGGATGGCCTCCTCGAAGCCCGGCAGGTCGCCGGCGATGGTCTGCAGGAAGTGATAGGCGCGTTCGGCATCGCGACGCCGGCGGTCCTTGTCCGCACCGGCGCGGCTGGCCGTCTCCACCAGTTTTCGCAATGCCACCGAGGCGCCGCCCGGCTGCTCGGCCAGCCAGGCCCAATGGCGCGGCAGCAAGGTCACTTCACGGGCGACCACGCCCAGCTTGGGGCGGCCACGGCCACGCGGGGTCGCAGCGTCTTCGGCAGTGATTTCGGCATCCGCCTCGTCAGAGGGGGGAAACGCTTCGGTTACCCGCGCCAGCAGTTCCTCGTCACTGCCGCGCGTATCGAAATCGCGGGTGCGACCGGTGGCGTTGTCGAACACCAGCAATGGTCCGGCAGCGTTGTCGGCGCGCAGCCGCTTGAGCGCCAGTGCCGCCACTTCCGGGCTGCCGCAGGCAACGAGGCGATGGCCGTCGAAACAACTGAAAGGAGGGAGTCGGGACGCAGGCATGGCAATGGCATCAGAGGTGATGCGCGAATATTACCCGGGTAATTTATGACTGTCAATATTGCCCGGGTATTAATCGACCAAAAGAGCGTGCCAACCCAGATTGGCACTCCCCGGAATGGTTGGCACCTCCCCGATTCACCGGGTCACAGCCTGCTGTAGGACCAACTGACCATGCGCCCGTCCCTGTACGGCATAACCCCGTGGAACGGGCGCGGGTCGGCGTCGAACACCAGCGGCAGGAAGCTGCGGTCGCCTTCCCACATCGGCAGCGTGTCCAGCTTGTCCAGGTCCACCCACTCCAGCGTACCTTCGTGGTTGCCGCCGTGCGGGGTACCTTCGAAGCTGTCGATGACGAACACGAAGCCCAGCCAGTCCTCACCGTGCTTGCCGAATCCCGGCCAGCTGATGGTGCCGCGCAGGCGCATGCCGGTGCAGTCGATGCCGGCTTCCTCGGCGATCTCGCGACGCATGCCTGCCGCGACGTCTTCAGTCGGTTCGATCTTGCCACCCAGCCCGTTGTACTTGCCCAGATGATGGTCACCGGGACGGGTATTGCGATGGATCATCAGCACCTGGCGACGATCGGGCGACAGCACGTAGCCCAGGGTGGCGACGATCGGGGTGTACGGCATGGGCAGCATCCAGCGGCAGGTGAGCCGTGGATTATGGCCGATCAGCGCACCAGCGACAGGCGGCGTTCGGCGGGCGTCGCGACGCCATCGGGATCGCGGCGCAGCGTGGCCACGCCGTGGCCGCGCTCGGCCAGGTACTCCAGCCACTTGCCGAGGAAGGTGTTCATCCGCATGCGGTGGCTGATCAGCTCCGCCGGCGGCGGGTACAGCCCCATGGTGTCCTGCCAGCGGCGGCCGACGTAGCAGTGGGTGGTCTCGGCCTGGCGCGCGTCACGGTACAGGCGAACATAGGCCGATGGATCAGGCTCGCCAGTGACCGGGTCGGCCAGGTCGTAGGTCAGCCGCAGTTCCACCGTGTAGCGGTGGCACTCGATCACGTCCAGGCGAACGTCCAGGCCATCGCCGACCGAGGAGACGTAGCTGCCCGTCATCAGTCCAGCCGGTTCGAACAGGCGCACCAGATGGCGGTAGTTCTCCGCGTACAGGCCCATGAGCCAGCTCAGCCGGCTCAGGCGGGGAATGCGTTCGGTACGGGGCAAGGCTCGGGCCATGGGTCGATCCTACACGTTGGTGCTTCAACGTGGGGGCGGGATCACCCCGGCCAAAGGGGCCCGGTATCGACCACCGGTCGATACCCACCGTGCAGGAGGGTCGATGCCCCAGCGCAGGAGGGTCATCACCCCGGAGGTAGGCCACGACCGTTGGTCGTGGCGCACGGATCAATACAGCTCGCGCTGCAGCCCCAGCGTGGCCAGCACCTTGCTGGAAATCTCCTCGATCGAGGTATGCGTGGTGCTCAGGGTCGGGATCCGCTCCATGCGGAACATGGTCTCGGCCGCGGCCACCTCGCGCTTGCAGGTGTCCAGGTTGGCGTAGCGCGAGTTCGGGCGGCGCTCCTGGCGGATCTGCTGCAGGCGGTCCGGGTCGATGGTCAACCCGAACAGCTTGCGTCGGTAGTTGCGCAGGCGCGGCGGCAGGCGGTCGCTTTCCAGGTCCTCGTCGGTCAACGGGTAGTTGGCCGCGCGCACCCCGTAATGCAGGGCCAGGTAGATGCAGGTGGGCGTCTTGCCGGCGCGCGACACCGCCACCAGGATCACGTCGGCATCGTCGTAGTTCACCGCAATGCCATCGTCATGGGTCAGGGCGAAGTTCATCGCGTTGATGCGGCGGTGGTAGGTATCGAAATCGACCATGCCGTGGGCCTGGCCGACCCGGGCCAGGCGCGGGCTGGCCAGTTCACGCTCCAGGGGCTCGATGAACGGCGCGAACACATCCAGCATCAGCGCCCCGCTGTCGGCCAGGATCAGGCTCAGGCTCTGGTCCACGCAGGAGTTCACCACGATCGGCCGGACCTGGTAGCGCTCACCTGCCGCCTGGATCCGGGCGCAGGCTTCACGCGCTTTTTCGGGGTCGTCGACAAACGACATTCGGTCGGTAATGAAGCTGAATCCGGAGAACTGGGTCAGCAGGCTATGCCCAATGGTTTCAGCGGTGATACCGGTTCCATCGGAAACGTAGAACACCGGACGGATGGTCGACATGCGCGCTTTTACCCCCTACGAAGCTTAAAAAGGCCGCCAGCACAAGCTTGTGCCGACGGTGCTCTGCCCGGCATCATATCGGCTTCTTCCTACGGACGCGGCCACTCAGCCCGCCTCGGGCGATGGCCAAACGGAGCATCGCGCTTGAACGAGAACATCCTGTGGTTGCACGAACTGCGTCTGGCCGATCTGGCCCGCGTAGGCGGCAAGAATTCGTCCCTGGGCGAGATGATCGGCAACCTGGCCGGTCTGGGCGTTTCGGTGCCGGGCGGTTATGCCACCACCGCTGAAGCCTTCAAGGACTTCATCGCGCACAACGACCTGTCCAAGCGCATCTTCGACAGGCTGGCCACGCTGGACGTCGAGGACGTCAATGCGCTGACCGCCGCCGGCAAGGAAATCCGCGGCTGGGTAATCGACGCCCCGCTGCAGCCGCAGCTGGACCAGGACATCCGCACCGCCTACGCCAAGCTGAGCGCCGAGAATGGCGGCGGCGACGTTGCCGTGGCCGTGCGTTCGTCTGCCACCGCCGAGGATCTGCCGGATGCGTCCTTCGCCGGACAGCAGGAAACCTTCCTCAACGTGACCGGTGCCGACGACGTCGTGCACAAGGTCAAGGAAGTGTTCGCCTCGCTGTACAACGACCGCGCCATCGCCTACCGCGTGCACCACGGTTTCAAGCATGAGGACGTGTTCCTGTCCGCCGGCGTGCAGCTGATGGTGCGTTCGGGCGTCGGCTCCTCCGGCGTGCTGTTCACCCTGGACACCGAGTCCGGCTTCCGCGACGTGGTGTTCGTCACCTCCTCGTTCGGCCTGGGCGAGATGGTCGTGCAGGGCGCGGTCAATCCGGACGAATACTACGTCTACAAGCCCACCCTGCAGGCCGGCAAGCCGGCGATCCTGCGCCGCTCGCTCGGCAGCAAGGCGATCCGCATGGTGTATTCGGATGTCCCCGGTGAGCGCGTCCGTATTGAAGACACCCCGGCCGAACTGCGCACCACCTTCTCGATCAGCGACGAGGACGTGCAGGAACTGGCCAAGCAGGCGCTGGTCATCGAAAAGCACTACGGCCGCCCGATGGACATCGAGTGGGCCAAGGACGGTGTCAGCGGCAAGCTGTTCATCGTGCAGGCGCGCCCGGAAACGGTGAAGTCGCGCAGCCACGCCACCCAGATCGAGCGCTTCGCGTTGACCGAGAAGGGCGGCAAGGTGCTGGCCGAGGGCCGTGCCGTCGGCGCCAAGATCGGTTCGGGCGTGGCCCGCGTGGTGAAGACGCTGGACGACATGAACCGCGTGCAGCCGGGCGACGTGCTGATCGCCGACATGACCGATCCCGATTGGGAACCGGTGATGAAGCGCGCCTCGGCCATCGTCACCAACCGCGGTGGCCGCACCTGCCACGCCGCGATCATCGCGCGCGAGCTGGGCGTGCCAGCCGTGGTTGGTTCGGGCAACGCCACCCAGGTCATCGAGGATGGTCAGCTGGTCACCGTCAGCTGCGCTGAAGGCGATACCGGCTTCATCTACGAAGGCAAGCTCGGCTTTGAACGCACCACGACCGATCTGGGCAACATGCCGCCGGCCCCGCTGAAGATCATGATGAACGTGGCCAACCCGGAACGTGCCTTCGACTTCGGTCAGCTGCCGAACGCCGGCATCGGCCTGGCCCGCCTGGAAATGATCATCGCCAGCCACATCGGCATCCATCCGAATGCGCTGCTGGAATACGACCGCCAGGACGCCGCGACCAAGAAGAAGATCGACGAGAAGATCGCCGGCTACGGTGATCCGGTCAGCTTCTACGTGGACCGCCTGGCCGAAGGCATCGCCACCCTCACCGCCTCGGTTGCACCGAACCCGGTGATCGTGCGCCTGTCGGACTTCAAGTCCAACGAGTACGCCAACCTGATCGGCGGCAGCAACTACGAGCCGCACGAAGAGAACCCGATGATCGGCTTCCGCGGCGCCAGCCGTTACGTCGACCCGAGCTTCTCGGCCGCCTTCGCGCTGGAGTGCAGGGCCGTGCTGCGCGTGCGCAACGAAATGGGCCTGGACAACCTGTGGGTCATGATTCCGTTCGTGCGCACCCTGGAAGAAGGCCGCAAGGTCGTCGAGGTGCTGGAACAGAACGGCCTGAAGCAGGGCGAGAACGGCCTGAAGATCATCATGATGTGCGAAGTGCCGTCCAACGCACTGCTCGCCGATGAGTTCCTGGAGATCTTCGACGGCTTCTCGATCGGCTCCAACGACCTGACCCAGCTGAGCCTGGGCCTGGACCGCGACTCGTCGATCGTCGCGCACCTGTTCGACGAGCGTAACCCGGCAGTGAAGAAGCTGCTGTCGATGGCGATCAAGGCAGCACGTGCCAAGGGCAAGTACGTCGGCATCTGCGGCCAGGGCCCGTCCGATCACCCCGATCTGGCCGAATGGCTGATGCAGGAAGGCATCGAGTCGGTGTCGCTGAACCCGGACACCGTGGTTGATACCTGGCTGCGCCTGGCCAAGCTGAAGGCCAACGGCTGATCCGGCTGTAAGGCTGATTAAAGAAACCCCGCCTCGGCGGGGTTTCTGCTTTTGGGACCAACTGGGCCGATATGTCATTTGCAACTATTCCAGTAGGCGCCCTGAAATGGCCGACGCACACTGGGAGCACTGGAATCACTTCCCTGCAAGGTTCGCCCCATGACCATCCCATTCGCACTTGGACTGTTCAACTACTCCGGTCCGTTGGCAGGAGCGCGGGAATTCCAGGAGTTTCACGAGTTTGCTATATCCATGCTCGAAGAGCGTGGAGTACAGGCCACCCACTTTGCGTCTGACGGAAAGGGCCACAGCAGCAACTTGGCAAAACTGGGCAATGCAGCACATCGAAGACTTCTGGCCAGTGGCTTCAACGAGCTGACTCTCCTCAGTGTTGTCGCTGTACCCAAAGGAAGTGACGCGCCCGCCTATGATCTGACCGCATCAGTGGACTTCTCCTCCAGTTGTGAGCTTGGAACGGAATTCGTTCTGTTCCCCAAGGACGCTCGCTTTTCTCTGGAACCGCAGTCCTTCCGCGAGCTCCTGGTGGGGCTGATCGCTCTGTATGACTGGGACTTTGGCTACGTCACCCACCCGCCCTTCGAGCGGAGCCCGCAGGCCTACATCATGAGCTGCTGCGATGGCACACAGCCGCAGGACGAAGAAGACCGCAACCAGATCTGGTATGACGCCCCGCCAGAGGTGCGCCTGCACAAGGCCCGCAACATTTTCCCGCTTAGTCTGCTCAATCCGGCACAGCTGGGTGCACCCGTCGCGCCCGACAAGACATTGGCTGGGATACTGCAAAGTACCCCCGGCTGCACATTGGAAGAGCTGGTGCCCGGCCGCCTCTGGCTCAGCACGGTAGAACCGCATCTGGTGCAGGGACTACGCTCGCTGCTCAAGGGTACGGGCGCATTGATCGAAGATGGGTGACATCACGTTCATCCCGCCGTGCCGATAATTTGCCCGCATGCAACCCCGCCTCTGCGGGGTCTTCAGTTTTTGGCGTTCTTGAGCGCCGCGCCCGTTCGACAAGGAGCCCGCATGATTGCTACAGCCCCACCCGCCCCCGCCGCAACGCCCTGGTTCCACTCGCTCGACTGGGAGCGCCTGCTGGAAACCTACGGCGTACCGTTGCTGGCCGCCATCGTGGTGCTGCTGGTGGGCCTGTGGGTGGCACGACGCCTGTCCAATGCCATGCCGCGCGCCACTGCGCGCATGGGCGTGGACCCGATGCTGGGCAGCTTCCTGCGCAACGTGGTCTATGCCACCTCACTCGTGATCGTGGCGCTGCTGGCCATCGACACGCTCGGCGTGAAGATCACCCCGCTGCTGGCCGTGCTCGGCACCGCTGGCCTGGCGGTCGGTCTTGCGTTGAAGGATTCGCTGTCCAACATCGCCTCGGGCGTGATGCTGGTGACGCTGCGACCGTTCCGCGTGGGCGATGTGGTGACCGTGGCCGGGCAGACCGGCACGGTGCGCGAAGTGCGCATCTTCCAGACCGTCATCACCGGTGCCGACAACCAGCACACCACCATTCCGAACACGCTGATCACCGCCGCACCGATCATCAACCTCACCGCCGAACCGACCCGCCGCGTCGAACTGGTGATCGGCATCGGCTACGAGGACAACATCCAGCTGGCACGCGACACCGCGCTGGCGCTGATGAAGGCCGACCCGCGCGTGCTGCAGACGCCGGCCCCGGACGTGGTGGTGTACGAGCTGGGTGCGCACGCCATCAACCTCGGCATCCGCTGCTACGTGAAGTCGGCCGACTGGTTCGGCACCAAGGTCACGCTGCTGGAGCAGCTCAAGCTGGGCTTTGACAAGGCCGGCATCAACATCCCGTACCCGCAGCAGGACATGCACCTGTACCTGCATGGCAAGGATGGCGGCGTGGTTGAGGCCGACGCGCTGGTGCGCGACAAGCCCTGATCCATGCCGGTAGTGCCGACCAACGGTCGGCACCCACCCGTCGGCGATACGACATTGAAATGCCGGCCAGCGGCCAGGATCAGGCCGCGACGCTCTCTTCCAGCGTCGGGTAATCGGTGAAGCCGACCGCGCCACCGCCAAAGAACGTCGCACGATCCGGCGGATTCAGTTCCGCCCCCAGTCGCAGTCGCTCAGGCAGATCCGGGTTGGCGATGAACGGCCGGCCGAAGCCGATCAGGTCAGCCCAGCCTTCCGCCAGTGCCTGCTCGGCGCGCTCGGCGGTGTACTTGCCGGCGTAGATCAGCGTACCCGGGTAGACCATGCGCAGCGCCTGCTTGAACGCCACCGGCATCAACGGTGCATCGTCCCAATCCGCTTCGGCAATGTGCAGGTAACCCACGCCCAGTTCACCCAGCAGATGCGCGGCCGCCAGATAGGTGGCCTGCGGCGTATCATCCACCGCGCCCTGCAGCGTGGTCAGCGGCGCCAGGCGCACGCCAACGCGATCACCACCGGCTACTGCGACCACCGCCTGCACGACCTCGCGCAGGAAGCGCAGCCGGTTCTGCAGCGAACCGCCATAGCCATCGGTACGCTGGTTGGCCTGCGAGTCGATGAACTGGTTGATCAGGTAGCCATTGGCGCCATGCAGTTCGACGCCGTCGAAGCCCGCCTCCAGCGCATTGCGGGCGGCCTGCGCGTAATCGGCGACGATGCCCGGAATCTCGTCTTCGCGCAGCGCGCGCGGCATCGAATGCTGGATCATTTCGCCCACCCCGGCTTCGGGACCCACCCCGGTCGGGTCGACGAACACTTTCACGCCATCGGCCAGCAATGCCGAGGAAGACACCGGCGCTGCGCCATCGGGCTGCAGGGCCACATGCGAGACGCGGCCGACGTGCCACAACTGCGCGTAGATGCGGCCACCGGCGGCGTGCACCGCATCGGTCACCTGCCGCCAGCCCTTTACCTGTTCGGGGCTGTGGATGCCCGGCGTCCAGGCATAGCCCTGGCCCTGCGGGCTGATCTGGGTGCCTTCGCTGACAATCAGGCCGGCACCGGCACGCTGCGCGTAGTAGGTCGCCATCTCGGCGGTAGCAACATTGCCGGCAGCCGCACGCGAGCGGGTCATCGGCGGCATCACGATGCGGTTGGGCAGGGTCAGCGGGCCCAGACGGTGGGAGGTGAACAACATGGCGGACATCTCTTGCGGGGGGAGTGCCGCAAAGAATGGGGATGGCGCCCGCCAGGCAACAGGCACGCACTGGCAAAACAGTTGTTCCCCCACGGCAAGGATCACCCGGTACGAGGGCTCATCCACGCATGGCGTGGATCTACTCCACCCTTGGCTCGATCTTTACCGCACCGTGTGCCACGCGGTCATAGCAGGTGCGCACCACATCTTCCCCGTACTTCAACTCCAGCCGGCGCACGATGAAGTGACCACGCGCCATGTCCTGGTAGTAGTCGGTGAACATGGTATTCAGCGTTGCACCGGCGGCAGCACCGACGATCGGCACCGCCTGTGCGGCGAATTTCTCGGTGACCACCACGCCGAAGCGCGCTGCCACCTTTTCCACCATCTTCGCCAGCAGCTTTCCAGCTTCCTTCGGTGCCACGCCCAGGGTCAGGTCGCGGCCGGTCACCACACGCCCAGCCAGTTCGGCCGAAAGATGCCGCATCACGTCGGTGGTGAAGCCGCGGGCCAGGTAGTAGCCGGTCTCGCTGGCGTCATCGCGTGGCGAGTTGCCGCCCAGCGCGAACACCTCCAGGCACGCCTGGCGGGTGCTGAAGTCGGACAGGTCAAACCCCTCGCTGCGGGCGACGTCGGCCACCGCACGCATCATGATCGTGGTCGACACCGGCAACTCGATGAGCAAGGCGGCAAAGCCGAAGGCGCCGCCGACCGCACCGGAGGTGGCTGCCGCCAGTTTGTGCCAGCGGGTCGACGCTCCCTTGCCGGGCGAGTTGTCCATGCTCCACAGGGCTGCCTGCGCCGACTTGGACAGCGCCGCCTGCACCGCACCGTGGATGCGGTTGGAGACCGAGCTGGGCAGCGCCTTCACCGCGAACTCCAGCGGCGTACCGACCAGGTTGGCCATGCGCGCGGTCAGGGTCGGCGCTTCCAGCAGGGCCACCGCGCGCTGCAGGTCGGACCAGTCGCGGGCGTCATGGGCGATGTCGCGGGGGAGCAGGATCGGCTCGTTCATGGCGCCGATCTTAGCGCCCGGAAGTTGAACGCTTCGTCGCGGGTCACGCCAGAAGGGGCGGATCCGGCGCCTTGCCGGCCAGCGGCCGGCACTACCCGTGGGCGTGTCACCCGACGGCGTCGTTCAGGCAGCCGGCAGGCCCGACAGCGCGCCCATGAACTGGCGGTAGTGACGCAGCTCGGCGATTGAATCGTGTACATCGCTCAGCGCGGTATGGTTGCTGTTCTTGCCGACGCCGGCGGCCACGCTCGGCGCCCAGCGCTTGGCCAATTCCTTCACCGTGGACACGTCCAGGTTGCGGTAGTGGAAGTACTTCTCCAGCCTCGGCATCTGGCGGTGCAGGAAGCGGCGATCCTGGCAGATCGAGTTGCCGCACATGGGCGAAAGGCCGGCCGGGATCCACTGCGCCAGGAAGTTCACCGTCTGCGCCTCGGCCTGGCCCAGCGTGGTGGTGCTGTCCAGCACGCGCTGCCACAGGCCGGAACGACGGTGCTGGTTGCGGTTCCACTCATCCATCGCTTCCAGCGTTTCCAGCGGGTGGTGGATGGCGAATTCCGGACCCTCGGCCAGCACGTTCAGCTGGGCATCGGTGACCACGGTGGCGATCTCGATGATCGAATCGTTGTCGGTATCCAACCCGGTCATTTCCAGGTCGATCCAGATCAGTCGCTCGTTGGCCGCGCCGTTGTCCGCCATGTGTCGCCTCGTTGCTGGGCAGGCGCGCGGCCTACCGGTGAAGGAAAGAGGCGCCCATCATACCCGTTCGCCCCTCAGCCCTCGCCGGCGTGGTCTTCCAGCAGCAGCGGCGGCTTGCCACGTTTGGCGCGGAAATAATTGGTCAGGCGTGTACTGGCTTCCTTGGCCAGCACCCCGCCGTGAATCTCGACGCGATGGTTGTGGCGGGCGTCGCCAATGAGGTCGAACACGCTGCCGCAGGCGCCCGTCTTGGGGTCACTGGCGCCGTAGACCAGACGGGCGACGCGTGCGTGCACGATCGCCATCGCGCACATCGCGCACGGCTCCAGGGTCACATACAGCGTGCTGCCGAGCAGGCGGTGGTTCGTCAGCAGCTTTCCGCCGGCCCGCATCGCCACGATCTCGGCGTGCGCGCTGGGGTCGTGCGAGGCGATGTTGAGGTTCCAGCCCTCCCCCAGCAGCTGGCCATCGGCACCCACCAGCACGGCTCCGACCGGAATTTCGTCGAACTCGCGCTGCGCGCGCTCGGCCAGCGCCAGCGCGTGGCGCATCCAGTGTTCATCGGTGTCGTGCACCGGCACGCCCAGGGCGTCGGTCATGGCGGTTCTCGCGTGTGTGCAGGGCCAGGATGGCCGCCGGGGCCGCATTGTACGCCCGCGGCCGTGCAGGCGGCGCGGGTATAGGCGATGCAATTGCGCGCGACAGGCGGTCCAAGCAGCGAGCGCGCTGAAGCCAGGCTGCAGGCCTCATACTGAGCCCTTCCGCAAGCACCTTGGTGAACCCATGACCACCCTCCGTCCCTCGCGCGCCGATGACGGCGCCGCCCTCGTCGACCTCTGGCGCCGTGCCGTCGACGCCACCCACGACTTCCTCAGCGCCGAAGACCGCCAGGCCATCGATGCCGAAGTGGCCGGTTTCCTGCCGCAGGCGCCGATGACCGTTGCTGTCGATGCACAGGATCGGCCGCTGGGCTTCATGCTGATCGACGGCACGCACATGGAAGCGCTGTTCATCGATCCCGACGTACGTGGCACCGGGATCGGCCGGCAACTGCTGCAACATGCACTTGCCCAGCATCCGCAGCTGAGCACTGACGTCAACGAACAGAACGCACAGGCCGTCGGCTTCTACCTGCGCATGGGCTTCGTCGAAAGCGGCCGCTCACCGCTCGATTCGCAAGGCCGTCCGTATCCGCTCATCCATCTTCGGCATAACGGCTGACATCCGTCGGCAGCGGCCACGTGCTAGCGTGGCTGCTTTCGACCAAGGAACGCCGTGCATGGATGGTGCAAAAGCCCTGCTGACCCTGTTTGCGCTGGGCATCAGCCTGGTCTGGATCCTGGTGCCGTTCGCCATCTTCGCCGTGCGCAACCTGCTGCGTGAGGTACTGGTCGAGCAGCGCCGTACCAACGAACTGCTTGAACACATCGGCGGCTACCGCATTCCGAAGCCGCAACCCGAACCGACCGTCTGGCGGGCGCCCTGAGCCGGAACGTGCCAGGCCCGGATCAGGCCGTCGCCTCGAACGCCGGAGAGTACTGCACCTCGCCCTGTGCCAGCGGAGGCTGCAGGCAAAGTGCCTGGAAGTACTCTGCGGGCACACCCGGCAGGACCAGGCCCGGCTCGGCACGGAAGCCGAAGCGACCGTAATAGGCCGGCTCGCCCAGCAATACACAGCCATGTGCACCCTGCTGACGCAGTGCTTCAAGTGCGGCGTGCATCAGGGCCGCACCGATGCCCTGCCCCTGCCACGCGGGTAAAACCGAGATCGGCCCCAGGCCGAACCAGCCCGTGCTGCCATCGCTGATCGTCACCGGCGACACCGCCACATGACCGATCACCTTCCCGTCCATCTCGGCCGCCAGCGAAACGCTCAGCTGCCCGCGGGCGCGCAGGGCGTCGACGATGAACTGCTCGGTATGGCTGCTGTGCGCAGCATCCCGGAATGCGGCCTCGGTGAGCGCACGGAGGGTGGCATGATCATCAATGGCTTCGGCACGGATGGTGTAGTTCATGGCGTAATGTTCGCTTGCGTGAGCATTGGGTGAATTTGCGACCTTTGTCACAAATTAGCGGCGAAATGTCGAGCGCGAGGCGCAATCGCCCCGCGAACCTCGAATCGCCCGTGCCGCAATCGATTCGGCGACACCACCGAACGCTGAATGCGTCAAAATTCCGTCGCAGACGCCCTGCCGTCGCTGGCGTCAGGTTTCCAGAACACTCCATAATCGATAAACCTGTCACCAGGGAAGGATATATGGACACGGACGCACGATGCAGGATGCCGCCATGGATGTAACCATGCAGACACGCAAGGGACGCCATCTGGTACCGATGGGCCTCTTGCTGGCACTGACGGCCTGCTCGCCCTACGCGGACGCAGAGCGTGACGTTGCCGCAGGTGGACGCGGCCTGGCCAAGCTCAACCCGTCACCGCAGCAGGTCTACGAGCTGGTACTGACACTGAAGGATGCCCCTGGTCCCTTCGCGGTCGTCGAGGTCGTTGCCCAGTACGACGTCAGCAACCACAAGGACTGCGGCCGGGTCCTGAGGGCGACCGGTACCGCCAGCCGTGTTACCAGCCAGGAGCTCGTCACGCTGCGCAAGGTCGGTGAGAGCGAGTACCGCGGCACGTTCTACCTCGACCGCATGCAGGACGAGGATTACTACGGGCGTGGTGTCTGCCATTGGGCGCTGACGGGAGTCGGTGCGATGTTGCGCGCTACGACCGGCGAGGCGGATACGCGATTCCTGACGTTCGTCGACAAGGAGCGCATGGAGAGCGACTCACCTCTTACGCTTTATTACCCAAACCTTATCTATCCGCGCGCCGCCACTGTCGCCAACTTTGGCGCCAGTGGCCAAGAAGATCCGTCGGGGTACAGCGAAGATCTGCGCAACGCGCTGTTCTCAACCACCACCACTGTGCAGAAACTCGCGCCATGAGCTGCCAGTTCAACCATCCCTACCCCCAAGGAGGCCGACATTGCGCCACAAGATGATCCCGTGCCTTGCTCTGCTTCTATTGACCGCCTGCAATCCGGAGACCGCCATGAACCAGGAACGTGCCGCTGCTGAAGCCGATGTCGCCCAGGGTGGGCGTGGCCTCGCCAAGCTCAACCCCAGCCCGCGCAAGGCCTATGAACTGGTGCTGCGCCTGAAGGACGCCCCCGGCGATTTTGCGGTGGTCGAAGGCGTCGCACAGTACGACGTCACCAACGAAGACCAGTGCGGTCACATCGAGCCGGCCACCGGCACGGCCGCACGCATCACCAGCCAGGAGCCGGTGGAGCTGCGCAAGGTCGCCGATGGCGAGTATCGGGGCACGCTCTATGTGGACCGCATGCTGGATGAAGACTACTACGGCCGCGGCGTGTGCCACTGGGAGTTCACTGGTGCTGGGGCGATGTTGAAGGCGACGGGCGCTGAAGGCGAGACGCGCTTCCTGTCATTTATTGAAGCCTCGGCCCTTATCGAAGGCCAAGTCGAGACCCGCCACTATCCGCGTGCCGACTATCCCCGAGTCAGCGAGATTCCGGACTACGGTGCAAGTGGCCAAAAGGATCCGACAAAGTTCCGCCCTGAACTGCGGAATGCGCTGTTCTCCGCTTCGCTTGAAGCCAGCGAGGTCCGCCAATGAGCCTCAACAGCCAAGACTACGCTGCGCTATCCGAAGATGCATACAAGGATTACGCGGTCGGTCGTCGAGCACCGGGTCAAGAAGAAATCGTTCCGATCAACGGGCACAAGTACAAGATCCTCGAGCACGTTGATAATCGGCTGAACGGTTATCAAGGAACGATCTACCAGCGAGTCGACACCAATGAAATTGTCGTCGCACATCGCGGAACCGAACAAATCGCACGCGATGCGATTCTGACCGATGGTGGCATGGTCGTTGCCCGTACCAATGTGCAGGCGCCGGACGCAATCGCGCTGACCCAACGCGCCCTCGCTTACGCCAAGAAGGAGGGGCAGGATCTCGGACAACGTCCGCCAGAGGTCACCGTCACCGGTCACTCCCTCGGCGGCGCTCTGGCCCAGATCACCTCGCACCACTTCAACGTCAAGGGCGAGACCTTCAACGCCTATGGCGCGGTCAGCCTCAGCTACCGCATCCCGGAAGGTGGCAACACCATGATCAACCATGTCATGGCCTCCGATCCGGTCAGCGCGGCGTCGCCGCACTTCGGCCAGGTGCGCATCTACGCCAGGCCGAATGAAATCAGCACGCTCGCCGCGAACGGTTTCAGCAATCACTCGTTGCGCGCCCTTATCCCCGACCGGCCGATCATCGCCGCAGGCAGCTCGTTCGGCGCGCACAAGCTGGGCAACTTCCTCGGTGACGGCTCGGTGCTGCAGCACCCGGAAACGCAGAAGCTGGCAAAAGACAACGCCAGGATGATCGAGGAGTACCGCGACGACGTTGAATCACTGCGCCGTGGTGTCACCCGCGCGGCGCGGGGCATTCCAGGCGGCGCCGTCGACCTGTACGACCACATCCGCGGCCCGCTGCAGCCCGGTGAGCCGGCACGCCGCGAAGCGGAGAAGAACGGCCATCACACCAGCATGCTGCGAATGGACGATGCCAACCATGTGGGCAACCCACTGTTCAACGACGCGATCCGTGGCGTGCACGCGCAGGATGTCCGCGTCGGCCGGGTACCAGACGTGATGAGCACGCAACTGGCAGGCAGTCTGGCCGCCGAAATGCACGCAGCAGGCGGCAAGCGCATCGACGAAGTGGTCATGAATGCCGATGCCTCGCGCAGCTTCGCCGTGCAGGGCCAGGGCGGTGACCCCGCCCACCTTCGTGTGTCGGTGGATACGGCAGTGGCGATGAACACCCCGCTGGAACAGAGCAGCCAGCGCATCGACCAGCAGGCCGCCGACCAGCGCGTTGCGCTGGAGCGCGACCAGCAGCTGGAACAGCAGCGGAACCAGACCCGCAGCCTGCAGGCCTGATGCAGCGCGGGAGCCGGTCAGCCCGGCTCCCGCATCACTTCGAAACTCCGGCTCAGGGGCTGGACGCTGCCATTGGCACGGATGCTCCGGCCGTCACGAACGGATCCGGGCCCGAATCCGGGAATCCACCGCAGGCGCGATCGCCGGGAGCCACCGGATCACAGGGCCACTGCGCGCGTGCGACCTTCTCGCGCAGCTCGAAGCGATCGCCGGTCCAGACCACGAACGCGATGTGCTCGCGGTTCCAGTCGCTGTAGGCGCGCGGACCGCCCTTCTGCGCCGTTTCCGGGTATTGCACGAACCAGCGCATCGCCGGGCCGTACTGCAACTTGCTGTGGTCCAGATTGAGCCGGCCCTCACGGGACAGCTGTCGCGCACGGTCGGCGTCCGTCACCGGCGGCGTGGCCGGCAACGCATCGGCGGTCACATCCCTCGGCGCCGCGTCCCCGCGGACTTGGTACACACGCTGGGCCACATGAGCCTCGCGGCATTCACCCGCTGGCACGCGGACCGGCTCCGCGCCGTACTCATCGCGGTTGGCGACCTGGTCGCTGCAGGTGAACGGTGCTGACACCAGATAGAACGTGCTGTCGGCGTCGCGCCCTTCCAGCGAACGCACCCAGATGTCGCCCATCCGAACGATGAAGTCCGGGCGTTGGCCATAGCCCGGCACAGCCTTGAACCAGGCCTTCTGCCGCACCTCGCGCTCGCGCCAGCTGCGCGGCAGGTGGATGTCCTGCACGGGCAGCGCGACCAGCAACGCGGCCAGATGCGCCGGCATGGTGCCCTGGCAGGCGCCAATCAGCAGGTCGCCCTGGGTCGCCAGCCGCCCGGCCAGATCCACCGGGCAGCGGGCACCGAGCGCCCGCTCGGTCGCCTGCTCTGGCGGCAACGGCACGATGGCCAATGCGGGCGGAGCGGGGGCTACCGCGGGAACGGTTGGCTCGACGGAGGCGGGCGGTGCAGCCACAGGTGCCGCCGCTGCGGGCGCAACGGGCGCCGGCGCCGGATCCGCAGTCGGCGCCGGCTGCGCGTCCACCACAGGGGTCGCAGGGGGTGTCACGGCAGCCGACACCTCGGGCGTCGGCGCCACGACAACGGCGTCGGCCGCCGCGCGCGCGGCAACGGGCGCCGCCTCTGCAGGCGCCTCAACGGTAGCCTCGGCAGCGGGGGGCGTCTCCACCACAGATGCCGCTACCTCCTGAGCCTGTGCCGCCCCCGCGACAAGTCCAAGTGACAACAGCCAGACCGACGGCAGGCAGCGCACGGATGCAGTGCAGCGGGCAGCGGCGTGCCGGGTATTCGAGGGAACGATTCGCATGTGGTGTCCTTACGAGTGGGTTTCCATGTCGGCGCCACAGGGCGCCACGCGTCGTACGTAAAGCGCCTGCGGGCACTCTGCCCGCCGGCATCAGGTGCTACAGGGATCGAGAGCGCTGCTCCTGCTCGCGGGCGAGCGCGGCCGCGGGGTCCTGCTGGGCGACACTGGCGGCCAACTGCTGGCTGCTCTGCGCCAGCGGCTGCTGCGCCGCCTGTTCGCGCTCGACCGAAGCGCGCAGCATGGCCGGGTCACCCAGCGCGCCCTGCACGGCAAACAACGTGCGGCCGTCGTTGCCAGCCAGGAGATGATCGATGCGCGACATCCCCGCCTTCTGCGCGCTCAGCGCCAGTGCGCCGGCAGCATTGTCCAGTTCCTGCACGCTGCGCAGACCGCTTTGCGGCCCCATCTGCTGCAGGTGCTGGCGCGCTCCCGAGAACAGCGTGTATCCCGGCTCGCCCGGTTGCGACATGTCGCGTCCCGTTGCCTGCTGGGCCGGCGCCCCGACTTCGCCCCGCTCCAGCCGCGCCATCACATCTGGCGTCAGCTTCTGCTGCCACACCTCGAATCGCTGCTGGCGGGCCTCGATGCCGTTCAGGCCACCATTGATCGCGCGCGTCGCTTCGCGCACGTCCTCGCGCGCCGCTTCCGGCACCCGCGTCTGCCACTGCCACACGGCAATGCGGCCTGCGTGCTCGGGCTGCGCGGCCAGTTCCGGGTGATTCACCAGGTCCAGATCCAGCGCTTTGCCGGCACGCTCGTAATTCTCCTTGCCGACCAACGGCAGATAGCCGCGGCCGTGGTACTTCAATGCGTCGCCGGGCACATCATTGCCCATGCGTCCGCCGTACATCAGCTCAGCCAGGTTTTCCGGGCGGCCACGCAGCGCTTCCTGGCGGGCGCTCTCCAACGCAGCCTTGCCATTGCGCCACGCAGCTTCCACCGGGATCTGCGAGATGCCCCGGGTGAAGTTGAAACTCTCGTTGAGACGGCTCAAGCCACGGGACTCGTGCCCGGCCTGCGCCATGAAGTTGGCCAGTTCCCGGGACGAGGTCATGCCGGCCTCTGTGGCCTGCCGCAACAGCTGCGACTCCCTATCCTGCGACACGGTGAAACTCCTGCTCGATCATCGTTGGATACTCCCGCCTCCTCACCGGCATGGCACTCAGGGCAAGCTGACGTCGGCGACGACGGACGGATCGAAATCCTCGAACCGCACCCGGCCAAGTTCGGCGGCCGAGAAGTCACGCGTATGGGTGGCCTCGGTCTCGGTGTCCACCACCCTGCGCTGCACGCCATGCACCCAGCACGCCTGCTCGGCAGGTGCATACCGGAACGTGTAGACGCTGCTCCAGCGTTCGCGGCTGCCGCCGTTGGTGATCACGCTGAACGCGCCGTCTTCAATCGTCACGTAGGCGAAGGGGTCACCGGCCATGCCACCGCGCGTTGAGCACGGCACCAGCTTGTCGTTGCGTGCCGCCAGCTGCCAGCGGCCCGTGGCATCGCCCAGCAGCAACAGCAGGACCCGGTTCGGTCCGTGCTCGCCGGGCAACAAGCCCTCCGGAGGAGGTTGGTCGATCACCAGCAGTTGGTCCTGGAAACCATTGCCGGTCAGATCACCGCGCACGGCTTCCAGCAGGTTCGCGCCGGACGGAACGAACGCCAAGGCATTGTCCATGTGTACGCCACTCCCCTTCTCCATCCCCTGCAACTCCTTCAATCCCGTCCTGCCAGTTCCCGAGCGGAGGCCGGAAACGGGGCGATGCCTCGCACGTGCCCTGCGGCCGCCATGGCGGATGATAGCCCCGAGCCCACGGCAACCGCGATGGTGGCAAGCGTCACCCGCATCGCGGGGGGACACAGTCCTCATGGACGGAAAAGCTCCTGCGTTCGATGGCACCGGCGCGCCGGGATTTTGACGCGCACGCAGCTTACTTCGAGGAGGCGGGGCTCGTCGAAGGGGGCTTGGGATGAAAAGCGCACTTGATCACATAAAAAGCGGGGTTAACGTGAATGGATGCCTACCCGCCCTGGCGTCGGGCACCGCGCTGGAGTGTGCCCGGGCGTTCACGACAGCCACATGGCTGCGGATATGCCATGGGGACGCCTCAGCGCTATCTGGAAGAATCTGGCTGCCAATGTGAGACGCATCAGCAAAAGTGTCGTGGGGATCAGGCCCATGCCGCCCCGCTGCGCCAACTGTGCGGGCATGCGATTGCTAAAGGCAACGGCCAGAGAATGCTTGTTCACCAGCGCTATTGTGCTAAGCGAAGTCGACGCCAAAATTACCATGCCCCAGACTGGGGCATCCCCCATGCAACTGCATTCAAGTGACTAGTGACGACACCCAGCATTACCACCTTGATCAGCAGTTCCGGCTTGCCCATAAATGAGATGGCCTGCTCTTCAGCAGGCCATGCCCATCATGCAAAGGCCGATTCATAATCCCGCCTATGACTCAACTGGCATAGATCAGAAAGATTCAAATATTGGCTCAGCACAATCCGTGTACAACACCTTGCATTGCCCACCACCGTTCTTCGCACAGTAGGAGAGAACCCGACTGGTCGCGTCCTCTCTTGAGCCGGCGACTGAAATGGAAACTATCCCCTTACTGCCCGGCTCAGGGTCAGCATATGCGACGCACTGGTTCTTGTAAGTTGTATCGATCTTGCAGTCTTTCGCCCCGTGTGTCGCGCACCGAGCAAGCGCTTCTGAGACGGCTTCTCGCTTGGAGCGCCTTCCAACTGAAGCCCCCATATCGCCCGTGCTTGCCGCCCCCGCAATTGCACCCCAAGTCTTGATCCAACGCCCAGTAGCAATAGGACTGCTCTGCACGCCTTCAGCACCGGAGCCCGGAATAGGTGCGCATCCACCTACTCCTTGACCACCGACCGGGTACTGCCCTGGCGGACAACGCCCTTCCGCTTTCGCCTCACCCGTCATAAAAAAACATAGGAGCAAGCCGGCAGGAATGAAGGGCAATATGTATTTCACACTTTTACTCCGTTATGTATGGCGGCTATTGATTGCCGGGATGTGCAGCTCTGAGGCCGGTTTCGGCAACCCTGGTGGAATCTGACGACGGAAGAGTTGAACGTGCAGTCGCATGACGATCAAGCGCACCACTGTCTTGGCCAGAATGCCCCTTCTCCGGAGCGGCCGGCGTGTAATAGCTACCCGGCGGCTGCCCACTCGGGCCCGGCGCCTGAGCCACCGGGCTACCACCTATCTGCGAATATGCCATGAAGCTACCCAAGGTGCCTTGGAAGAACATGGCCGCCATTGGCAACAGTCAGAATCGTGTTCGCCAGGATCAAGCCCATGCCGCGCTACTGCGCCGTGAGCGTCACCCGCAATACTCGCCCTCAGAGCCGTCAACGACGAAAAAGTTCCTGCGTCTGAGGGGCTGATGCGTCAACATTTTTGACGCGAACGCACCCTACTTCGAGGAGGGATTGCTCGCCTAACGGAACTTGGATTGAGAGGCGCTCTTGATTGAAAAAAGCGCAATCACCATGAGTGGCTACCTACGTGACTCAAGCGCCAAGCAGCAGTCTCACCTAGAGACAGATGCCACTAATCTGCCAGAATACGATAGACGCTGGACGTCGGATGTATCAACGCAGCTCCATCGAGCAATCAGAATTCTTGGAAGATCGGCTCACTGCAATCGGTGTACTTGATCGTGCACTGCCCACCGCCGTGAGCAGCACAGTACTTCAGAACCTCAGTGGAAGCAGCCTCTCTCGTTGGGCCGCCGGCCATTGAAATCAAGCCTTTAGAGCCCGGAGCCGGATCCGCGTAAGCGACGCACTGGTTCTTATACGTTATCCCTACAGTGCAATCCTTCGCACCATATGTCGCACACCGGGACTGAGCCTCAGCGACAGCCTCGGCCTTTGATCTCTTTCCAACCGAAGCTCCCACATCACCGGTCGCAACAGAACGGGATATGGCTCCCCAGGTTTTGATCCACTTACCTATCGCACGCGGCCCGGAACTCCCCTCACCCTGAGAGGCTGGAATCGGGGCACAGCCACCCGCACCCTGCCCGCCAATCGGATACTGACCTGGCGGGCAGCGCCCCTCCCCATAAGCAACTAGTGGGGCAAGAATCAGGAGAATCAGCAATAGAAAATTATTCATTCTCATAAGAAGCGACTCGACAGCAGATCAAGAATTTTTGCCAACTTGCGGCGACGCATCAAGTTAACGATTCACCCCGCGAAGGCCCGTGTCGTGAATCGTCGGCGCTGAGTTCTGTGGCAAGGCCATGCGAGCTGTCCCGGAAGCCGCGTCCTGACCCGCCGTCGGAGCCTCAGTACTGCTAGAAGGCTTCGGCGGAGCGTAATAGCTCCCTGCCGGCTGGCCATTCGGACCAGGCGCCTGAGCCACCGGGCTGCCACCTATCTGCGAATATGCCATGAAGCTACCCAAGGTGCCCTGGAAGAACATGGCCGCCATTGGGGGCGCAGTCAGAATCAACGTCGTCAGGATCAAGCCCATGCCGCCCTGCTGCATCGCCTGGCTGTCATGCCGTCGCTGGAGGCGCCTTCGAGTAGGAACTTGTTGACCAAGGCGGTGGATCAGAACGCGGTCGAGACACGGATCACCATGTCCAGCGCGATCGATACCATCGCTGCCAGTACCGCCATCGAGAACATCGTGCCGATGCCGTAGAACAGCCATCGCTGGAACAGCTGCTTGGTCTGGTCGAACAGCAGACAC